>CAZAXN010000026.1:0-8972 GCA_964489195.1 uncultured Candidatus Bathyarchaeia archaeon | reverse complement strand
CAAACAGGGACTTAGCTAAATTAAAGAAATATTTGAAAACTGTTCCTGAAGCAATCTCTTCAATAATCATTAATGAAATGTAAACTATGATAAAGGCTTCAATCATCAGCTGCAATTCTGGGACATATTCTGAAATTGGCGACAAAAACATCCATACTAAAATGTAGATTCCGTAGACTATGGCTCCCTTAATAATTGCCTTTAAAGTCTTAAACACAATTTTCTTAACTTTCGAATCACTTTTGGCTTCAACCATAGGGAATCATCATCCCTTCATACTCAAAAAGTGAAGTTTGAAGATTTACTTCAAAACACCCTGAGTCTGTAAAGTCTGTCATCTTGGCAAGAAATTCTATTGAACCATTATACGGAGAATTTTGCCATGCAACTATGTTTGTTTGTCCTTCACCCGCAAGCCTATCAGTGCTATTATACATTCGTATCTGTATTGTTCCATTAAAATCAAAGAAAGCATGGTTCTCAAAGCTTATTGGAATGGTAACTCTCAGATGTGTATCATTATATGCATTAGATCGAGTTTGTCCAAGTGTGAAATTGTAGAATGGTGCACCCCAAGGTGAAGAAAAGTTTGTTGAAGCTTGAATTGGAATCATTTCCGCAATTCTCAAATCTAACACTTCATAGATTATTAATTCACTATCATTAAATAGGTAGCTCTCATTTTTGTGCAGCAAGTCAGTTGCGTTCATCGTCATATTATGATTTATAACGATCTCATCATTCTTCCTTATAACTGGCATCAAAGTGGATCCAGATGTTATTATGGAACCATTCTTATCTGAAATTGTTGTTTTTATGCTGAAATACTCTATGTTGTAAAAGCCTCTATTTTCGATTGATATTGGCAAAGAGAAAACTATTTTGTTATCTGAAGTTGTGCTCATTTGTGTTTTACCAATATTGAAGTGCACGTCTTTGATTGAGTACACTACTGTAATGAAGAAGGCGATTAGAAATATCCAGAAGAATGTTGTGGCTATGCTTATCATTCGAATTGGTATTCGCATAACTGCACCTTTTCAGTCTGTTATGCCTTGAATTTTAGAGGTTTAGAGGTTGACTCTGCTATGGGGAATTGTTTTTCTGTTTCTCTTCTTGCTTTGGTTGAACAACCTGTTCTGGAGGCATAACCACAAATTCCTGCTCTGGCAGCTTAGCTTCTGGTTTAGTTTCTTTTTCTGATTTTTCTTCTCCGGCTTTCTGTGGCAACGGTTTTTGTTGGGACTCGTGTAATTTTTGTGGTGTAGTTACTGTACTGATTGGCGGTATGTGTGCGATTATTGTTACTCCTCTTATCGTTAGGAGCGAACCTATCCAACCCATGACTCCAAGATACATTATGCGTATGCTGGTGGCAATGAGAGGAGCTAATGCTTCGCCGAATGTTCGCGCTAAATCTTCAGACGTAATTATTGACAAACTCTGAGTTAGAAATCCATAGGCGCTTATGAAGGTGAATACTAGCAAGGCTACGCCTATTAGTAGCACCGTTATTCCTGAAAGGGCTATTTTATCTCTGAAGTTTTTGAACATGTTTTTCACTGGTTTCACATTGGATAAGAAATGATGTATTAAATCTTCCGACGCATTAAACAGAATCGAAACTCACTATCAAAAATCAAACACAAAAATAAAAAGAAAAAATATGGTTAAGGCTAAGGTGACAAACCAAGCTTCTGATAAATCTTCTGCTTGTTCTCTTCAACCTTCTTTGTAACATCCATGAAAATGTTGTTTCCATTGGAATCAATGGCTACAGCAAGTGGACCGAAATCTTCAACTTCAAAAATCCATAAGGCTTCTGGTGTTCCTAAATCTAACCATTCAACATTTTTGACGTTTTTAATGGCTTTCGCCGCTAATATTGCCGCTCCTCCTGTGAAAGCACCATATACAGCGCCATATTTAGCCATGGCATCAGTCGTTTTCTTACCCATTCCACCTTTGCCGATTATTACTCTAACTTTAAAGTTTTTGACAAATTCATCCTCGAAAATGTCCATTCTCGTGCTTGTTGTTGGACCTGCAGCAACGGCAACCCATTTGTCTCCTTCCTTGCTTACAACTGGTCCACAGTGGAAAACTGCTAAGCCTTCCAAGTTTATGGGTAAAGGTTTTCCCTGTTTGAAATATTCTAATGCTCTCCTATGCGCTTGGTCTCTTGCAGTGACTATTGTTCCGGTTATGTAGAGTACATCGTTTACTTTGAGCTTGCGAACATCTTCTTCTGAAATTGGCGTCTTAAATTTGTAAATAGCCATTTTTTCACCTCTCACCACTTTACTTTATGTGTTAAATATTCCACAGTTCCGTCAGCATTAATTCGCGCCGATGCTCTTCTTGCAGCCCAGCAGTTGAAAGCAACAGCTGCAGGAAAAGAAGCTGGATGCCTAAACGCATAGTCAATGTGCACGCCGAGAACTGTTGTTTTTCCACCTAATCCCATTGGGCCAATTCCAGTCATGTTTGCTGCTTCAAATATTTCCTTTTCCAATTTTGCTATTGTTGGGTCTGGGTTAGATTCGTTCAAGGGTTTTAGTAAAGTTTTTTTGGCTATTTTCATAGCTATGTCTCCTCCACCTCCCATGGCTATGCCTAAAATTGTTGGTGGACATGGTTGAGCGCCAGCCTTTATCACTGCATCAATAACGAATTTTTTCAAACCATTGATTCCTTCACCTGGAACAAGCATTCCGCTTATGCAAACATTTTCTGAGCCTCCGCCCTTTGTCATTACAGTCATTTCTAGGCTGTCTCCCGGAACAATTTCCCAATGTGTGAATGGTATGTATCTTCCTGTATTGTCTCCGCTGTTCTTTTGAGTGAAGGGGTCAACAGAATTTGGTCTTAGTGGAATTTCTTTTGTGGCTTTCCGTGTCGCATTTATAAGTGCATTTTCAACTTTGTCTAAATCTTTTGCTTTTGTGCCTGCTTTTATGTAGAATATTATTGTGCCCGTGTCTTGGCATACTGGAGCTTGATATTTTTCTGCAAGCTCAATATTGTCTAATATTGCCTTCAGTTGTGTTTTGCCTGTTTCGCTTGTTTCCTCCTTGTACGCTTTTTTCAATGCTTGTTTCACGTCTTCTGGCAAATAGATTACTGCTTGTTTTAAAATGTTAAATGCGACATTTTCAACGATTTTTGTTGTTTCCAATGATCTTTTCTCCTCTTTTTTGTCGGTTTATGAAATGTTCATGTACTTATGTCTTATCTTGTTTTATCACTTAAACCTAAGATGGTTCTCAAGTTAGCTATCACTTTAACTTATCTCTCCATAAACTTGGTGATACTCTCTTTCGTTTATTTTAAATAGGGCATAACCTAACTTTTCATGAGTCGTGAAGGAGAAATGATTTGATGAATGAAGAAGAACCGTCAGAAGCCTCAGTCCCTAAGAAGAAATATGAGTTGCTTGAAGACCTTCCAGGTATTGGACCAGCTACCGCTCAAAAATTGCGTGAATTGGGATTTCACACAGTTGAGTCTTTAGCTATGGCTACCACGCGTGAGCTAGAGCCTGCTGGAATAAGTGAGAAGAAGGCTTTTGCCGTTATTGAAGCTGCTCGTTCAGCTATTGGCATCACTTTTATTCGAGCGGATGAACTTCTTAAGATGCGCCAAAGTGTTTTGCGTTTAACAACTGGCAGCAAAGCTTTGGACAAAATTTTAGATGGAGGATTGGAAACGCAAACCATCACCGAATTTTATGGTGAGTATGGAAGTGGAAAAAGTCAAATCTGTCATCAATTGTGCGTTAATGTCCAGTTGCCACCTGAAAGAGGTGGGCTTAACGGTGCCGCATTGTATATTGACACTGAGAACACATTTCGAACAGAGCGAATTGCACAGATGGCTAGGCATTTGGATCTTGACCCTTTGCAGGCTGCTAAAAATATTATTTATGCTGAAGCCTACACTTCTGATCATCAAATGTTTCTTTTAGATAATGTTGATGAAGTTATCAAAGAGAATAATGTGAGGTTAATTATTGTTGACTCTTTAACCGCTCATTTCAGAAGTGAATACATTGGACGTGAAATGTTGGCTTCCAGACAGCAAAAATTGAACAAGCATATGCATAAACTTATTCGCTTAGCGCAAGCTTTCAATGCGGTGGCTGTTGTCACTAATCAGGTTATGGCTAAACCAGACGTTTTCTTCGGAGATGCCGTTCATCCTATTGGCGGGCACATAGTTGGACACACGAGTCACACACGTGTTTATCTGCGAAGAGCTGCTCATGGTCCTATACGCATAGCCCGTTTAGTTTCAAGTCCATATTTGCCAGAAGGTGAAGAAATCCTTAAGGTAACTGAGAACGGCATAGAAGATGTTTCTGAAGAAGAAAGACTGAAATCTCGTGGACGTTAGGAAATATGCCTGTTCCCTCAGCTTTAGTGACTCGCTACTTGCAACTTGTGGTGAATAGACAATTTACTGAAGCTGAACGGGAATTAGAAAGGATTAAGCAGCGAATGCATAAGACAGAATGGAATCGCGGCTATTTCAGAGCGTTGTATGGAATGATGCTTGCAAGAAAATCTAACAATAACGATTCCTATGCATTTTTCTCAAAATTAGAACTGAACGACAAGACTACTTTGCATAGTTATAGGCGAGAATTTCTGGACCATGTGAAAAATGGGCTTCACGGAGATTTTGACCGCGGTTTCTTTTCAGCTTGGGCTGAATGTATGCGCGTTCTCAGCAGAATGGATGTTTCCAAAATTCAAAGCGCTAACAATTCAAATGTTAACAATAAAGCTGTCATAGTATCGGAAGAGACAAAGCTTGAAGGTGTGAAGGAAGATAAAAGCCAAGCTACAATAGAAAAGTTTCTTGAAGACTAAAAAGTTTAGGGTGCTCCTGCAATTATTGTGTATAGGAAAATCCAGAAAACCAACCATGTGAAAAAGTATATGCCTATTCCCATTGTTGCAAGTTTTTGCGGCTTCTCCACTTTAAGTATAAACATGTTTTTTATCATGTAGAATGAGATTAAATAAAGAGCTAAAGCAATGGATAAGCTATTCAGAAAAGTGTTCAAAGGAAATTCCGTATTGCTAATTGCTCCTGGAACTAATATTCCATAGACCGCACATAAGAAAGCTGCAGCTATTCCTAAGGCTGCTCTTAACCAGTATATCTTCTCTAATGGTGTCATAGTTTCCTACGTCCTTGCATTTTATATTTTTGATTATGATTTAAAGTTGTTGGAAGAATGGCTCTAGTAAACATTGTTCAACCAAGACCATAAGCATGTTTAGTGGTTAAATACTTTAATGTGTTGTGCACTAAGCATACTTTTGAAAAGACTTAAAAGGGGTTAAGATTAAAATATTCTAAGGCAGATGGAAAAAGATGAAGAATTCTAAAAAAACATTTTTAACGTGGGCGATAATCTTAGCGTGGTTATCACTCATTCTCGGCTCAGTATTTATTGAGACAGCTAATGGGGCCCTAAAATATGGCTATAAGGAAGGCGAACAATACCCGTTCTTGATGGAGACATACTCTGAAATTAAAACTACTGAGGGAATAACAAAATCTTCAACTTCCAGCTCAGCAATCATTAAAATAAAAAGCATAGATGAGAACAAAGATGGCTACGACCTCAAAATAGAGGTATTAGTCGTTGGCGGCCCCTCCTTCTATTATGGAGATCATTACGGTTCCTCATTGATTAACAAATATGCGTTTGAGGGCAACAAGCTTCAAAGTTACTACTCCGTTCCCCCCGGTTTCAACTTGCTCACGTCTACCGATTGGAATAAACGGGAGGGCGAATGGGACAATTTCGTAGATGAAATGGACGACCAACCGGGCACTACCATTAAGGTGGATGATTCGAAAAATGGCGTTTTCACACTAGAAATAAATCTAAATGTTTATGACACTGACAGTAATGCCATAGATTATGATAATGACGGGGATAAGGACGGTTACACTGGATGGGAAAAGGTGAATGTGGCATATGACCAAAATGGTGTTCTAAAGTCCCTCATCTATGAAGTCTATATGGAGTTTAATGCGCAAAACTCTGCGAAATATATGTACAAAATAAGCATGGGATCATCGCTGATCCCCATGGATACTCTCATGTATGCAATTGTGGCCGCTATCTGCTTTGTTGCGGCCCTGATTTTAGGCTATCTTATTGGAAAGAGAAAAATGGAAAGGGCTCCGCCTCCACCTCCACCAAAACCCATACAAGAGATGCCACAAATAGGTACAAGCGGCATATAAATAACCCATATTCCACGATTTTCTTGACAATATTTTTAACCAAAAGTGGAAAATGGGTACGACAAACGTCTTTGACGTTTTCTGGGTCAACATTGTCCATAATTATTTCTCTAATGCTTTTCTCGGTTGCATTGAATCCTTTGCCCAATTTAAACATTAGCAAGTGTGTGGTGAGATAGAAAAAATGCATAAAACAAAAAATAAGCAAGAAATAAGCCTAAAACGCTGATTTTTAAATGGCGTTTTGGAAAGGATTTGAACCTACGGTACAATAGAGAAATACAACAGTCTTTTTCAAAGTTCTGTAAAGAAGCATTAATAGAACAAATGTGGATATTTTTAGTTATACAACCAAACATCGGACATCTGACAATTTTCTTCTCCAAAGACGTCATATCCAAACCTGATTAACAGTCGTACACTGGACAAATCCAAAAGGGGGAAATTGCGGGAGATGTCACCAACTGCTGAATAAATGTCTATTTATAGTTTGGCTGTTGTTATAAATCTCGGGAAAGTGATTCCGGTTGCCTATGAAGGAGTTTACAAGTTTTGATGTAGCTGCGGTTGTTCGAGAGTTGAAAGGGGCAATTATAGATTCTCGTGTCAGCAACGTTTACCAATTGGACTCCAAAACATTGCTCATCAAACTTCATAAACCTGATAAGCCAGCTTCTGGGTTGATTTTGGAATCATCTAAAAGGCTTCATTTAACCTCTTATATCGTTGAAAAGCCTATTGTTCCACCTGCTTTTTGTATGGCTTTGAGAAAATATCTGCGGAATGGTTTTCTCAAAAACGTTGAACAGTATGAATTTGAACGGGTAGTAATTTTTTCCTTTAAAACTAAAGCTGGCGAGCTTGAGCTTGTTTTAGAGCTTTTCGGCGAAGGCAACATAATCCTTATAGATGGGAAAGGCAAGATTGTGCAAGCTTTAACGTATAAGCAAATGAGAGACCGCAACATTCTTCGCGGTGAGATATTTGCTTTTGCACCTTCCGGCGGAAAAAACCCATTAAAAGTCAGCAAAGAAGACTTGCTGAAAGAGCTAAAGAATCTTGGCGATGTTGAAATTGTACGTGCTCTCACTAGATGCTTAAGCATCGGAGGCACCTATTCTGAGGAGATTTTGCTAAGAGCTGGAATAGATAAAACTAAGCTCTGTAACATGTTAAGCGAATTTGAGATAAACATCATTTATGATAATTTGCAAATTTTGCTTTCTCAAGTTTTAACAGGCAAATTGGAGCCTTGTATTGTTCTGGATGACAGTGGCGGGTTTATGGATGTTGTGCCTTTCAGACTTAAACGCTATGAAAGATTGGAATGCAAGTTTTTTAGCAGTTTTAATGGAGCCTTAGATGAATTCTACATTCAAATAGGTACTGTTGAAAAGGCCACAGCAAATTTAGAGGTTGACAAGCTGACACGGGAGGCGGAAAGGCTTAAACGTATCATGAAAAGTCAAAAAAAGACTTTTGCTGAAGCAGAAGCAGACGTTTTGAAGAATAAGAAAATTGGAGACATGATTTATGCACACGCTGGCGAACTTCAAGTTTTGTTGGATAAATTCTGGATTGCTAAAAAAAGTGGAAAAGACTGGAACACTATTGTTTCCGAGATTTTGGCTGAAAAACGTTCTGGCTTGAAACCCAGTGTCCTCTTTGAATCTTTAGATGTAAAAAGCTTGATAATTTATGTTAAAATAGATGGTTCGAGTTTTGGGTTAGATTTGCATGGACGACTTTATGATGATGCTGGGCGATATTATGAACGAAGCAAACGAGCCAAACAAAAAATGGGTGGTGCAAAAGCTTCCTTAGAAGAAACTTGTAAGAAACTGGCAGAAATTGAAGCGAAGATTAAGCAGGCTGAAACCCTTACATATGCTAAACCTAATGAAGTTGCTAAAGAACTGGCTAAACGAAAAATCAAAGGTAAACAATGGTTTGAAAAATTCCGCTGGTTTACCTCTTCCGATGGCTTCTTAATAGTCGCTGGCAAGGATGCAGTGAGCAACGAAGTTCTAATTAAAAAATACACAAGTGCTGATGATATTGTTTTTCATGCTGACGTTACAGGTGCGCCCTTTGTCATCATCAAAACTGAAGGGAAAAAACCAAGCGAACAATGCATACGTGAAGCAGGAGAATTTGCTGCTGCCTTCTCAAGAGCTTGGCGTGAAGGCTTCGCTTCAACTGATGTTTATTGGATTAAACCAGACCAACTGAGCAAAGGTGCACCATCTGGGGAACATGTGCCTCATGGAGCATTTGTCGTCAGTGGAAAGAGAAACTGGCTACGAGGAGTCCAATTAAAAGTAGCTGTCGGCATTACAGCTACCAAAGATGAAAGTAAGATAGAGTTTATTGGTGGACCAGCTGATGCAGTTAAGGCTAAAACAAACGTGTATGTAATCATTGTTCCAGGAAACCTAACAGGCAAAGAACTGTTAAGGCGTGTCCTTAAAGCCATGTCGAAAAAAACGTCAAAAGAAAAACAGAAAGAATTGCTGAAGACTTCAGTTGAAGAAATAAGAGAATTTATCCCATACAACACAGGCAAAATTTTAGGGGAATAAACCTTCAAATGTTTTAAACTATATGCAAATTTTAAGCAACCTAAAGCCAAGTCTACGTAATGGAAACATGCATGCAAGAATCTAGGATTTCAAAAATATGATAATTAAGGCTTTAGCGTT
>CAZAXN010000025.1:0-15060 GCA_964489195.1 uncultured Candidatus Bathyarchaeia archaeon | reverse complement strand
ATCCATACCGTTCCCAAGAACAAAAAGAAGCACTGTGGCAAATAAGTCTAATGTATAAAAAATCTATATCAAAGCTCTAGCATAACTAAGGTCAATCGATGTGCAAGTACAAATTATGCAGAAGAAGCAGAAAAAGTTTTTTGCCAAGTTAATTTAGTCGACAAACACTTACACTTTCATCCATATTGAACCATTAACTAACCGTTATAGAAGCCTGCTCCCTTCTCCTCGTCGGAACGAAAACGATATAGTATTCACCTTATAAAACGCTTGCTTTTTCCAGAGGCATATATCCTATTTGAAAATATGTTTTTTGGTTACTCATTTTGGGTAAAGAAACTTTGCTTTTAAGTCATCAAGAGGAGGCATGTATTGGAGAAGGCTTAATGTTTGAGGAAATGACATCAGACGCTATTAAAATGCTAATATTCTTTTTTTGGGTTACGTTAACTTTCGTGATACTTTATGGAACTTTATGGATGCATGCACAAAAGAAAACTGAATAAATACGAAATGCATAAATTTCATAATACACTCTAAATTTCTTCGGTCGGGCGGTAGCTCAGCCTGGTAGAGCTTCCGAGCCAGCATAGGCAAAAATGAGCTTTAGCTGGCGGAGATGCTGTAGACACATACCTAAGGTGAGTGTCACTTCAGCCTACTGGGCGCACAGAAACCGGAGTGTCGCAGGAGAGCTGCAGGGCTAATCTCAGCTCGGCGATTTCAAAATGAAGGTTTCACTTCATGAAAGTCCTGCCCGCCCGACCAAAATTTCTACGCTAAAAGCTATATGTTCGTTGAATGTGTGCGCATCTATCTGTTTTATCGAGTCACTTAATCTTTTCCAAAAATGAAAGGACTATGCTAACGCTAAAATCGCTTTGATGCGCAGACTAAGTCTTATATGACTTTACGTTTGATTATCCTTGCGTAGATAAACTTGGCAAATGGTAGTGGGAAATATTGTTTCAGGGTTCTAACAGAGTCAACTTGATAAAGTCTTCTGCAATTCGAAGAATGCTTGAGCTGTCAGCAGGAATGGAGAATATTATTCATTTGGAGCAAGGTGAACCAGACTTCACAACGCCAAGGCATATTTTGAATGCGGCAATTGCTGCTGCAGAAAAAGGGTTCACCCATTATACGGAAGTTGACGGAACATTAGAACTGCGAGAAGCCATTGCTGAAAAGCTTGAGAAGGAGAATGGCATTGATGCTGATCCAGGAACTGATATAACAGTAACTTCAGGTACTCAGGAGGCTATGTTAATCGCTGCACTGGGTTTTCTGAATCCTGGTGACGAAGCCCTAATTTTTGATCCATATTATCCTGCATGTGTTGAAGACACGCTGTTAGCGGAAGCCGTGCCTATTTGTGCTCCATTAGATGAAAGAAAGAATTACCGAATAGAAATGGAATTATTGGAAAAATACATAACGAAGAGGACTAAGATGATTTGGATGTGCAATCCATCCAACCCTACAGGGCATGTGTTTCCAAAAGCGGATCTCGAAATCATATCCGAGTTGGCGCAGAAACATAACCTAATAGTGTTTGTAGATGAGATATACGAGAAAATCGTTTATGACGGTGCAAGACATATCAGCATAGGTTCCCTGCCCGGCATGGAAGATAGAACTATCACAGTTAATGGTTTCTCAAAAGCGTATGCAATGACAGGATGGAGAATTGGATACGTAGTGGCGGGAAAAAAGCTTTCAGCTACATTACGTAAACTGCACTACTACGCTGTATTATGCCCAAATGCGATTTCGCAAAAAGCGGCTGTTGCTGCATTAACTGGTCCACAAAATTGTGTACAGGAAATGGTTACAGAATTCGACAGAAGAAGGAAACTTGTACTCCATGAACTTGAAGAGGCAATTAAAGAATTGTCTTACACTGTGCCAAAAGGAGCATTCTATGTTTTCCCAAATTTTTCAAATTTTGAAAAATCGGATGAATCACTTGCATCACGTTTACTAAAGAATGCCGGAGTGGTGACTGCGCCAGGTTCAGGTTTCGGAAAAACGGGTGAAGGCCATTTAAGAATATCCTACTCTATAGCTTATGACCAGGTTAAAGAGGGAATTGCGAGAATAAGAAAATATTTGGAGAATGAAACTTAATATTTCCGCTTTTTTATTGTGACTATGCCTTTTTCCGCGTCTACTTTGACGAAGTCGCCTGTTTGGATGATTTCAAATGGGTCCTTTTCCAGTCTGTTTACTAATGGAACCTTTGCTATGAATGCACTGACTATAAGCACGGTTTCCACATCCTTGACAATCATTGCTTTAGGTGCAACATTGTTTGAAGCCAATTTAAAGAGTCCATCTATCTGAACAACTGAACTAGCTTTTCCAGAAGGAAACACAAGCACTTTATTTGCAAGATTCTTCCCTGCTAATTCATGGCTTCGCTCTCGAACAACACCTGTTTTGGGGTCTGTAAGATAGAAACATATGGGTTCATGAGAGACTAAAGCTTCTCCTTGTCCACAGCCACCAATAATCTTGTGACATTTCAACAAGGTTTCGGAACTCTTCATTTTTATCTCCCTCTAATAGCAGCTTCAACGCAATCTCGCAGTCGTTCAACCCTAACTTCTTTAAACCTTCGATAGTAAGCACATTTAGGCGAGTCAGTCATCCCCGCCTTATCTTTATATGCAATCCAACATGGTTCATCGATGCAAGTGTCCACTACAACATTTCCACCAGCCCTTTCAATGATATCTACGAAACAGCTCCTTTCAGCCAAAGCCTTGGTTGTTACTGAGGTGCAAATCCAGAATGATGTACCATCATGAATCTTCTTTCCCTTCAGCAATTTTGCAACTTCTTTCACTTGCTTAAGTGTGTAGTGTGGGCAGCCAAGCATTACAAAATCTATTTGTGCACTGGTTGTCTGAAGCTCATCATAAGCCTGTTTAAGCTCGTGAGCAGTCACAGTTATTTTGTCTTCTGGAATGTCTCCTTGGAATGCTTCTTCAACAGTTGAAGCTTCAACCGTGAACCCAGGAATGTGAAACATGGAAATAGCTCCAGAAACGTTTGACATTGCAGAAAAGTTTATTAATTCTTCAGTGTTCGGGCGCCTTGATATGCCAGTAAGCACAGGTATTCCATATCCTATACGCTTTCCCACATAATATCCTAAGAGTGTATAATCAAACTCATCCTTAAGCACAGCTTCCACCTTGACCAAATGCGTACCCTTCCGATTCTCTTTAAAAAGTAGCCCATACTCAGGAGTTTTACCAATAACACCTGCAGCTAATGCACTTTGAGCAGCTTCACGATTTGTTCTTGCACCAATAACAGAATTCACATAAGGCGTAGCACTTGATTCAGAGAATGCAACAATTTCATCGTATAAAGGGATATTCTCTGCCATATATGGTATACAACTCCAACTAGGTATGGCGCCTATATGCTTGTAGGCTTCCATTACTCTTCGAGCCACAGACGCCTCATCTTCTGGAATTCTGAACAGTTTATCAAAGTATTCAATATCATAAACTGGATTTGTACTAGTAGGCACTTTACAACGGGCACCACCATCTGCTAAAAGTTTAACGAAGTATAAGTCTCCTTCTTGACCACTTGATGCAGCATGTGCACGGCTTACAGGGACCATTCTTTCAGCATCATATGCGTCTCCAATTGCCACAAGTAACTCCATTGCTTTTTGCATTCCTTCTCCAAATTCGCCATTAAGTATCTTTTCTTCTTCTTTTGTTAGATGCGTTCTAATTCACCCTCCATTTTAAAAAATGGCTTAAATCCACGTTAGCATACATTCTGTTGATGCCCTTCCACGAATTTTAAAACGTTGTCGATGCAAACATCGGTGCATCGCTTTGCAGCCTCGATTGTGTGAAATCCAATATGTGGTGAAAGTACAGTATTGTCAAGTTTAAATAAGGGGTTGTTTTTTTGTGGAGGCTCTTCTTCAAAAACATCTAATCCAGCATATGAGATTTTACCTGATTTTAAGGATTGGATTAGAGCCTTTTCGTCTATAACTTTGCCTTGAGATGTGTTGATTATAACAGCTCCTTTTTTCATAATATCAATTTCTTTTTTCCCAATCATTTTTTCAGTTTCTGAAGTTAAAGTAACATGCAACGTTAAAAAATCGCTTTCCTTTAACAATGTGTGAAGGTCAACGTATTTCATCCCAATTTCCTCTGCTTTTTTCGAATTAGGGTATTTATCGAAAGCCAATATTTGCATCTTAAAAGCTTTAGCTATCTCGGCAACTCGACAACCAATCAAGCCAGTGCCAATTATACCCAACGTTTTTCCAGCTAACTCACGTCCTGTGAAGGGTCTCCAATCAAACTCGCCTTTTCTAACATGTTCATCAGCTAACCGCAGTTTTCTAACAGTTGCCAACAATAACGCGAAGACATGTTCGGCAACAGCCTCAGTAGCATATCCTGGAACATGTGTAACCACAATTCCTTTTTCTTTTGCCGCTTCAAGGTCAACATAATGGCATGTCGTAGCCCATATTGAAATCATCTTAAGTTCTTTCGCTGATTCAATAATTTCTTTAGTGAAATCACTCCAGCCAGCTATTACAATGTCAGCTGCATTTATTCTTTCTTTTAATTCATCAATTGTTTTCGGTGGGTTCTTAAAAATTTTCAAATCACCAATTGAGTCTAATTTTTTTATGTGCTCTTCTTCTAAGTAAACATGGTCTACGACAACAAGTTTCATTCTTCATCTTTTTTCCTTCACATGGAAGCCATTACTTAAGTCTTGCGTTGGAATTTCATTTTTTAGTTAGTATAAGCTTAGCTGCATTGAAAAGATGTGCTAAACACCATTTATTTTTGAAAGTTAACTGAAAAAATATGGAATTTGATTAAATTGCCTTTAAATCCTAGAATAGTCTTTCATAAAACTTTTATATGTAAGGACATCGTGGATAAAGTAATTGGACCAAAAATTAAGGTGCTTGCATGGAACCTAGTAAGAAGCCATTAAATGTGCTTATTAAGCAATTAAATGCCAGCATTGCAGTGATGCTGAAAAACGGCTGCGAATACAAGGGAAAAATGATCAAGTGCGATGGACACATGAACATACTTCTCGAAGGAGCAACTGAATGCAGAGACGACCAATTAATTGCTAACTATGGAAATGTTCTATTACGCGGAAACAACGTCCTCTACATAATGTTGGACATGCACTAGAAGACAACTGTTTTACTTATTCCAATCACGTAATTCAGAGCTTGCTTAAATTTGGTTCTCAACATGTGTTTACGCTCAAAATACTGCAGAATATTCTTAACATCACGTTCTAGAAGCTGCTGAGCATTAGGATGTTCTTTTGTAACATATTGTGGCCAATCAATGATTAGGATGTGCATGTTAGGTTTCAAGATTATGTTGTATTCGCTCAAATCAGCATGTATTATGCCGGCGTTTAGATAGGTTTTTCGAATGTTGAAGAGTATTTCTTTCAAAACTTTATCTGGGTTTGAAATTTCTTTCCATTTTGCGAGTTCTGCACCTTCAATCATGCCCATGGCAAGTACATGGCGGTTTCGACTTATCGGTTCTGGAACAGCAACTTTTTTTGGAAAAACAAGTTGCAAAGCTTGAAATTCCTTTTCTGCTGCAAGTCTAGACTGAAAAAGCCAATTAAAATGCTCTGTTGCATAGCCTCTTTCCCGTATGGTTTGGCGAAAACTTATTCTACCCAGCCTGTGAAATTTTACTGCGATTCTTTCTCCTTTCGGATTTAAGGCGTCATAAACATCTGCTTCTTTTCCAATGCCTAATGATTTGCCAAAAGCCTCAAGTACACTTGCTTTTACAAGGGCATTTATGGCTAGGCAATCGTATCCAGCATAGTTTAAAGTATAGCCTACATATGCGCCTTGCATTCGGCGGATGAGCCGCAACTTTTGTAAGCGAGTTAGTCTGAAGTCTGTTTCTTCAAAGTTGAATTTTGTGAATTTTGCAATTTGTTCTTTGGGAACAAACTCGTGTTTACTCATAGCTGTCTCTATAACTTGTAGCACTCTGAAATCTTGATTTTCCAGAGTGCGGAAAACTTTAACAGCAACATCAGCCGACGACATGGCATAGAATAGTACGGACTTGGGATAAAAAGAAATTTGCTATTTAGTTAATCCTTAACTCATCCACTTCGTTCTTACTCGGGATAGTTACAATCAATGATTTGTCTAAGGTTTTTTTGCCAAATTTCACAAGCACTTCTCCTGTTTTTTGGTCTGAATAGTATGCAGTTAAACGAGCTGTTGCTTCTATAGATTTCCTTGTTCTTGGTCCTTGAAGCAAACTAATTGGGCTACCACAGCCTTGTGCTTCAAAGTAATAATCAGCATCAAATTTCTGATTAACCAAAATTTTATTTTCACTTTCGTTTCTGCTAACTATTATCTTGTTTCTCCCAAATCTGAAATGTCTCCCAACTTTTAGCAACTGCACATCCTTGAGCGAAACTCTCTTCTTATGATTAAATAGATCTCGAAGCTTGTTGGCATATTCCTTGTAAGTTAGCAAGCAGCCTCCTGCAGGACAGGGGTAATCTGTTATTGCGAATTTTTTGGCAAGCTCAATTTGCCTTTTCCTTGACCTTCCACTCATATCCAAAAGTGCTTCTCTGTTCACCCAATTTTTTTTCTCGGCTTCAGTTTTTGGCAACAGTTTTGCTGATAATGGCCTAAGGATTTTTCCTTCAAGTCCCGCTTCTTTTTCTATGATATTCAATGCTTTCCAATGTTGGGACATGGGGCGTTCATTGAGGACTTCTCCAGTGAAAATGAAGGAGGCACCAGTTTCTTTTGCGTATTTTTTTGCTTTTTTGAGCATGAAGATTCTGCAGTCAATGCATGGATTCATGTTTCGCCCATAGCCATACTTTGGATTTCTTAAGATTTTCAGATAGTCTTTACCTGCATTCACAGTTTTTAGGGGTATGCGAAATTTCTTTGCTACTTCAGTTGCTCCGCAACCACCTTTTTTGCAAAGGCAGAAGGGTGTTACAAAGTTTAGAGCTTCCACTTCAATGCCTTGATCGAGTATCAGCTTGACTGCTAATGTGCTGTCTAAGCCACCTGATAATAGTGCTAATGCTTTCATTTTTGCTTTTACATCTTTATGGGTTTTCTAGGGCAGAATTCAAAATTCTATGTTATTAACCTTTTCATAACCCCTTTTTGAGTGTTTCTAAAATTTGTAGCTGCCTAAGCTGGTTGTTAGAAAAATAAAGTACATGAACAATAGCACCGCACCTTCTCTCCAACTTATCCTTTCGCTTGATAAGAAGTACCATAAGAAAAGGTTAGTTATTAGCGAAAACATGGCTAAGCTTGAGAAAGCACCCATATCAATTCTTAATGGTGAAGCTGCTAATGTTACGCCTAGAATGCATGTCATGTTTATGAAACAGCTTCCAACAATGTTGCCAAGTGCGAGTCCCAAGTGTCCCTTTCTAACAGAATCTATGCTTGTGGCTAATTCTGGAAGGCTTGTGCCAAATGCTACTATTGTAGCGCCAATAACTACTCTAGGGATATTCATGCTTTCAGCGATGAATGAAGCTGAATCAACAATGAAATAAGAGCACATCACTACTCCAGCAGCGCCGAGAAATGTTAGAAATGTGTAGGTTCGAAGCTTTTGTTTTTCATCTCCTAAAGCGCCTTCCTCTTTTATTTTTCTAATTTTTGATAGTTGGTAAATGTAGAAAACAAAAATTGCTACGAGAACTATCCCAATAAATTGACTGGCATAACCAATGTAAAGCAAGGTTAAAGGGATTATCGATGCTACGAAAAGTCCAAAGTACAGACTTCCTATTTCTTCTTTTGCCATGCTTGGATAAACGCAAAGGTGCTTGGGGCTCTTCACGGCCACTATGAGAAAGCATAAGCCTAGAATTAGACAGATGTTCACTATGTTTGAGCCTAACACGTTGCCAATTGCTACACCTATGCTTTCTTGTCCTATTGCAGCAAAGATAGATACGCAAAGTTCCGGCAAGGATGTAGCAAAAGCGACTAGAATGAAGCCTACTGTTGTTTTTCCAAAACCAGTAATATCGGCAACTTTAACGGAGTTAGTAATAGTCCAATTGCTGGCTTTATCTAAAAAAATTAAAGACCCAAAAAGAATGGCGGCATTGCCTAACAGTCCCAGTTCCTCAAACAATTCAGTGTTGCACCTTTTTGCTAATTCCTTTTGAGACCGTGTTAAAAACTTTTCTTCAAATCATTATTACAAGCTGTGTTCAAAGTGCAGAAATGTTTAAAATAATGTCGCTTAATCTGTATGTGGCATGTGAAGACCATGATAAGAGACCATAGATTACTTTTCGCTTTGGTTGCAATTGCCATTTCTGGTCTCTTAATCGGTTTGTTGTTAGCCTACGATTTGACGATTGGAATAACGCTTTTAATTTTTGGAATAGCTCTACTGGCTTTTTCCGCTGAGAAAGCTGTTGAACATTCAGTGAATATTGCTTCAGCTTTGGGAATGTCTCCACTAATGATAGGTCTCCTAATAGTATCGCTTGGAACAGATTTCCCAGAAATCACAACCTCAATAACGTCTTCTGCATTAGGTCACGGCAATATTGATGTAGGAGATGCCTTCGGCTCGGTTCTTGCCCAGATGACTTTGATTTTAGGGCTTATTGCTTTGATTGGAGGAACATTCAAAGTAGACAGGGAAGAAATAACAGTTATCGGAGCTTGCGAAGTTTTGGCACTTATAGCTGCAGTTTCTATGGTTGAAAAAGGATACATTTCAAGGATGAACGCCTTCTTCCTAGTTGCAAGTTGGCCAATTCTACTGCTGATAATTAGGAATGTTATGAAAAAACCCACAGTGATCCAGCATGCTGAACAAGGATTTCTCCATAATCTTGTGCTTGCAGTTTTAGGTTTTGCAGGTGTTGCTGTTGGATCATTTATAGTAATCGAGTCTGTTATTGATTTATCTGCAGTTCTGCGTATTCCTGAATATTTCATCAGCTTTTTCATAGTTGCGATCGGAACTTCTCTACCAGAACTTGTCGTTGATTTGACTGCTGTTCGGAAGAGACAATACGAGATTGCAATAGGAGATGTCATCGGAAGCAGCATTGTTGATTCTGGTTTTTCCGTTGGAATCGGACCCTTATTCTTTCCAATTACAGTATCTGGAAGAATTGCAGAAACCACAGGTCTTTATGCACTATTTTGTTCAGTAATAGTCCTATCATTACTTGCTTTACGAAAAAAGCTTGATAAGAAAGCAGGAATAGTGTTTATTGCCCTTTACTTCTTTTCCTATGCAACAATGTACACCTAACGTAAACAACACTAAAACATGCATAAAACAAAAATCTCATAATCACTACTAGTCTATGCATGCCTCAACTTAACATAATATTTCTCGGAACAGGCGGCGGAAGATTCACAACAATAACGCAGAAAAGACGCACAGCAGGAATCCGCATAATAGACAACGACTTGAATCTGCATTTAGACCCTGGACCAGGCGCTCTTGTACATTCAATCAGTGAAGGGTTAAACCCGCAGAGAATCAACGCAATTTTTGTTTCGCATTCTCATCCAGACCATTATACAGATGCTGAAGTGCTTATTGAAGCAATGACGAAGGGTACGACGCAAAAGCGTGGAATTCTTGTTGCTGCAAAAAGTGTCCTTCAGGGAACCAGTACCTGTGAAGCTTCAATTTCAAAATATCATCAACAAATACCCCAACTGAAAATTGAGGCTGTGCCAAACATGAAATTCCAAATAAGCGATCTAAATGTTTTAGTAACTGAGGCAAGGCATACAGATCCAGATGCTGTTGGTTTCAGATTTAAAACTTCAGAATTTGGAGATTTCGCCTACACAAGCGATACAGAATATTTTGATGAGATAAACAAATATTATGAGGGAGTGAGGCTTCTACTACTATGCGTTATGCGTCCCTCTGGAAAACCTTGGAAGGGACATATGACAACTGATGATGCAATACGAATAATTGAGGCTACCCGCCCAGAAAAAGCTGTTTTGACACATCTTGGAATGCAAATGATATTTAAAGGACCAACAGCGGAAGCCAAAACCATAGAGGAAAGAACTAGTGTTCCAACCATTGCTGCTACGGACAGAATGCAGTTAAGTTTTGGTGAGGAAATTCGAGTGGAGACAGGATTGAAAAGGACTCAGCAAGGCTTAAGCAAATTTATTTGAAGACAAAATCCAAGTTTACAGTGTCAATTCGAATCCGCAGCACTGCAGAATCTTGGGTTGATATTTTTCAATCACAGTTTTTATGTCTGTTTCCGGCATCACATGAGCGTATATTTCAATTATGTGCATGCCATCCTTGTCGAACTCTCTTAACTTTTCACGTTTGCTTACAAGCACATGATGGTACTCAAAGAATTTTTGGAATCCATATTTTGCGTAAAACTTCCATGCGTTTGGTTCAATGCTCCAAGCTTCCAAACGTTTCATCCCCAACTTTTTTCCTCGCCTTGTCCCTTCATGTAGAAGCTTGGTTGCAATGCCTCTCCTCCGATATTCTGGTAGTACACCTATGTCCCATAACATTCCATTACCATCCAATTTCTTGTAACACATACTTCCCGAAGTATCCTCCAGTTCAATGTCTAAATAACCCAAAATTTTCTCACCTTCTAACGCTACTAGTTCGATTGTTTTTCCAGTGTATTTCGGTTTACTGTGCTCTATTCGTCGTTCATTAGAATGTAAATATGCTGTAGCATGACATTTCAGCCATTCTTCTTCAAATTTGTCTTTGTATTCCTGAATAACAAGATTCATTTAATCCCCTTAATGATAATTGTTGAAAAAGTTTTATCTATTTTATCCTCTGATCTTTCGCAAGGGTTATTTCTGGTTTAAATTAAATAGTATGCAGAAGGATGCAAAACATATGCGAGTAGTACTGCGAATAGGCGGTTCGGTTGTTGCTTCACCATTAAATCCAGGTTTACTCGGCAAATATGCAGATTTAATAGAGGATTTAAAGAAGCACGGGCACGAAATTGCAGTTGTTGTTGGAGGTGGAGCTTTAGCAAGAGAATTCATCAAAGCCGCTGAAAATTTAGGATTAGATGAGAAAAGTCAGGATGAGTTAGCTATTTCTGTTTCAAGAATTTACGCTCAACTATTGCTCAAAAAACTTGGCAAATTAACTTGCAGAAAAGTTTCATTAACAATTGCCGATGCCATGAAATGTTTGCAGGAAGGAAAGATAGCGATTATGGGCGGCTTAAAACCGGGCATGACAACTGATGCTGTTGCTGCGCTAATCGCTGAGCATTCAAATGCTGATTTGCTAGTAAAAGCAACCGACCAAGAAGGCGTGTATGATAAAGACCCAAGGAAACATGTTGATGCTGTTAAAATTGACCACTTAAGTTTTGAAGATTTGGCTAAGGTGTTTGCTGAAGATAAGCATAAGGCGGGAATTCATCAAATTATTGATCCAGAAGCAGTCAAGACTTTGAAAAGCAAAAAGGTTAAAATGATTGTTGTGAACGGGTTTAAACCAGAAAATGTTTTAGCTGCCGTGAAAGGACAGCTTGTAGGCACTTTAATAAGCTAGAAGGGTTTGAGCTTGAGTAGACTTTATCCAAATAGACCAATTCTCGGGGTTGGAGCAATAATAATCTGTGATGGCAAGATTCTGCTTGAAAAAAGAAAGTATGCGCCTGGAAAGGGGAAATGGACCATTCCAGGTGGTTTGGTTGAGTTGGGCGAAAGTACTGAACAGACTGTTATCAGAGAGGTGAAAGAGGAGACTGGTCTTAATGTTGCTGAGCCCGAACATATAGACATTGTTGACAATGTCATCAGGGATGAAAACGGCGATGTGAAATATCATTTTGTCATACTTGATTATTTCGTGAAGCTTAAGGGAGGAGTGCTTAAGGCGGCAAGTGACGCAGAAGAATTAAGATGGGTTCCACTAATTGAAGTAGAAAAATATGATTTGACAAAAACTTTCAGAGAATTTTTCAAGAGAAATCGCAAACTGTTGGATGAACTTGAGTCTCACAAATAATTCATACAAGCATGCGAATACATGTCAATTGGTGATGGATACGGTTTGTGGTTCTTTGTCCTGGAAAATCTTAACGTAATTCTGTTTTCAAGAATTCATACTTGGGAAGCTTGGGTAACTTGGGGAATATTAGGCATGTTCCTTTTCGTCATCAATATTGATGAGGCTATTTTATGCAATTTTTCAACAGAGCCTCTAAACGTTAAACATTATTAATTGGTGTCTTTGAAGAAAAGTCTTGTTTCTCCCATTGTTTTCACATCCAAAGGCTTCACCTTCACAACCATTGGAAAATCCCTAACAACCTTTCCAAGCGCCATGCAATGGTGCGGGGGCAAGTCTCTGGCAATTGATTTGACTGTTTCTGCATCTACACGTGCTGCTCTTGAAACAACTTCTAAGTCATGCTCGTTCGTGAAGTTAAATAGGAAAATGTTGTCTGCTTGACGATAAATATTCTCCCTTATGGTGTCAGGTTGGTTTGTTATGAACGTGGTGAATATGCCAAAATGCCTCATCCGTGTGACAATATCATCCCAGTAGGTTTCGCGGAGATATAAATGAGCTTCTTCAGCAAACAGGAATACTGCCTTAAGCTTCCAACATGTTAAAAGCTCAATAAGCTTTCCAAGCACGTATTCAACAACTATTTGACGGTCAATCGCAGAAGTACTCTTCAAATTCACTACGATAGCGCCGCCTTGCTCCCTTGCCTTGAACAAGCATTCTTCCAACAGCACTGTTCCCCCAGTTTCATCTGTAAAAAAGCCAGAATTAACAAGCGCATAATAACGCGAAAACAATGCATCACGCACATGCTGGTTGCAATGCCAATTACGAATTGCCTCGCCAAGCTCAAGCAGTGTAAGCATGTCTCTCTCCTTAAGCGATTGCCATATACGCCTAAACTCGCGGGCTGAGGTGCCTGGCAAATGAAGTGCATGGATAAGGATACCAAGCAAAACGTGAAGATTTAATTGCTTTAGGGCTACGCGAAAGTTTTGGGCAGGGGTCAAAACATGGATTTTGTCATGGTAAGTGTTTCTCTTTTCATCTGAAGTCATGCCTAAACTTACATATTCGCCGTTCAAATCGAAAATGACAACAGTCGCTTTATATCCAACTAGGTTCAGCATTAATAGCTTTGACAGATGCGATTTGCCAGTTTCCTTTTTGCCAGTTATTATGTTCAATCGCCCATCAAGTGATGAAGCATCAATTGTCAAAAGCGACGCATCCTTCGTCTCACCTAAACTTATTGGAAGCTTTTCATTCACTTTTGCAAGCTTAAGTAACATTGGAACTGGCAGCTTCTTTATAGTTGATTGTGAACGTGATGGAAGCCATGAACTGCTTGGGCTTAAATTCTCATTCTCCACAGTAGCGCGAATCTTGCAAATAAGTAGGCTTGCGTCTTGAATGTATGTGATATGTGGAGCAATCTCAAGCGGGTCAAAATCTTCGCCTTGGATTAATTCTCCACCATCTGGTAGGCTTCGCAAAAGTTCTTCAAGAACACCTGGAATACTTGCAAATTGCACATCTATTACTTGCACTATTAGGGCTTTTCCAGCGTCTCCATCTTCAACAAGTAGATAATCACCTTTTTCCACAGTTTCATTTGGAAAGCTTAAGATTTGAATTATGTTGCCTTCCTTCCTGTAAAGCTTCATGCATAGCTCTCTCCTTTGCCGAATGGTCCGAAAAGAAGCCTATGGATGTCTGGTCTGTTCATAAGCTTAAGCCCATATTTGCGTCTGATAAAATGTTGCATGGCTATGACTTCGTTAGCTGTGAAAGTGCACAGAATATGTGCTAACCGAAGGGTTTCAGGATAGCCTTGCAGAAGCAAATCATTTCCTAACAACTTCTCCACGGCAATTATCCTCTGTTCAGGAGACAACTCCTTGTCAATGTCAAGTCTAAAGGCGTAATTTCCGTGATTCAGCCTAGCAACGTAAATGTCACCAAAAAGCGTAATCGGTGGTTTCGGCTTCAAACCAACAGCCTCAAGCATGTATGGCGGCTTATGTTGCTGTGGCATCTCAGTTATAATTTGCCCATTAATACGCAAGGTTGTCATTTTAGAGAAAGCTAGAACAATGTTGCTTTTTTCTCTTGCATGACTCAGAGTCTCTTTCATTATGCGTGTTGATGTGTCTGGTGTTCCAGCAGTCAATGAACCATCGAAGAGTATTAGGTTGTTGCTTAATGTTTTTGCTATTGTTGTCTGTAACCATTTTTCGAGGATGTTTGCTATGCGTGTAGGCATTTGTGCAATGTTTAATATGCCATGTGCCTCTGCAAGCGCATGGGAATTTGTAAAATAGGCTGTTTGCAGTTGTGTAAAGACTTCTTTTTTGTTTTCTTCTGTTACGTGGAATATGAACGGCCCTAGGCGCATGTAAGTGTAGTGTCTATTCTGCTTATGCACAGTGGCGCCTCTTACTGCGATTAGTATGCCTGTTGCTGTCTCGCCGATTTTCATGTTTGATGTGTCTATAGCTGCTATTGGTGTTTCTTCATGCCTTGGCTTTAGTAATATAGGTTCGAGGCTAAGCTGTAGGGTTTGTTGAATGTTTTGTTGATTTAGTTGAACTGTTGGGCTTTGCACTTTTCGGAGTGAGTGTAGGCTTTGTTCTATGAAACGTTGAGGTAACGTTGTGTCTATAGTAGGTTGTGGAAAATTATATTTTGGTGTTGTTTGTATAGTGTATTGTTGAATCACCATGATTCACCAATAGCAGTTTGTTTGGGGGAAGGCATATATAAGTGTTGTGCATGAACAAGATGCACAATTCAATAAACAACAAGGTGGAAAATTGGCAGAAACAAACGCAAAGCCACCAATCCGCGTAAAAATGAAAATAGGCGAAATAGAATTCGAAATAGAATGCCAAGAAGACCAGCTACAAGCAACAGTAGACCGCCTATTATCCACAGTAACAGAAAAACTTAAACAAACACCAATAAT
>CAZAXN010000024.1:0-22769 GCA_964489195.1 uncultured Candidatus Bathyarchaeia archaeon | reverse complement strand
GCTTTCTTCCGTCAACTGCCCGGAGGCATGCACACCTTCAATATGTGAGGTTCGGCGCCTTAATCCATACTGGGCTACGGGCCCATTTATGAAATAGAGTTCATCTGTCTAAAATTAGTTGTTATAGGACTGTTAAGCCGATTTTTCTTCCCAACTCTCTTGCTTTTTTTGCATAATCTCCATAAACCATTGCGAATTCTCTTCCGACAAACTTGCTGATTATGTCTGTGTCCTCGATTTCTACCCAGATCGTCATTCTGCAATTATCACCCTCTAACTCTTTGCAGTCAAGCACTTTTCCTTTTGCTACAACCATTTTGTCGCCAATTCCACAATTGATGCACGCGCATTTTCGCTTAAACCAAACTTTTCCCAGTATCGCATTTGTTTTTGTGTCTTGTTCACTCATGTCTTTTCCAAGCAAAAAATAGACATTATTTTCAAAATTTTCCATCCAGAATAATCCTATTTGAGCATTGGAATTTTAACGCCTTTTTCCTTCGCTATTTTCTGTGCCTTCTCATATCCCGCATCTGCATGGCGCACTATTGCTGTGCCAGGGTCTGTTGTTAACACAGTTACTACTCGCTTTTCTGCTTCTTTTGTGCCATCTGCAACTAGACACATGCCAGCATGTATGCTATAGCCTATGCCAACGCCGCCACCATGGTGCACACTAACCCATGTTGCCCCAGCAACAGCATTCAATAAAGCATTTAGAATGGGCCAGTCTGCTATTGCGTCACTTCCATCTTTCATGTCTTCAGTTTCTCTGTTAGGTGAGGCAACGCTTCCCCCATCTAGGTGATCTCGTCCAATCCACACGGGACCTGAAAGCCTGCCGCTTGCAACCATGTCATTTATTATTTTTCCGAAGCGCGCTCTTTCGCCGAAGCCAAGCCAACAAACTCTAGCTGGTAAACCTTGAAACTTCACTTGTTCCCTTGCCTTTTCTATCCAGCGGCACAACTCCTTGTTGTAAGCAAATTCCTTCAAAATCACATTGTCAAGGGTGTAAATGTCTTCTGCATTGCCTACAAGTGATGTCCAACGGAATGGTCCACGTCCTTCACAAAACATCGGCCTAATATAACGTTGTACAAAGCCTGGATAAGCAAACGCTTCTTTAAATCCAGCATTGTAAGCTTGTTGGCGCAGGTTGTTGCCATACTCAAAGGTTACTGCGCCTTTCTGCATCATTTTAACCATAGTTTCCACTTGCGTACGTATGCTTGCATTGGCGCGACGCAAGTATTCTTCTGGGTTGTTTTCTCTAAGCGAGTCTGCAACTTCTTTAGACAATCCTGCAGGATAATACCCGTTTAATGGGTCATGTGCGGATGTTTGATCTGTTAATACGTCTGGAATTATGTTTTTCCGTAGAAGTTCTGGATACACTTCTGCAGCGTTACCTAACAAGCCAATGCTTTTTGGAACACCTTCACGTTTTGCTTCCAGAGCCGTCTCCACTGCTTCATTTAAATCATCTGTCCAGGTTTCCAAATAACCATGCTTAAGTCTTCGTTCAATAGCCCATTTGTCGACTTCCACAACCAAAGCAACGCCTTCGTTCATTGTTACTGCTAATGGTTGGGCACCGCCCATTTCACCTAACCCAGCAGTTAAAACAAGTCTACTGCGTAATGTCCCGCCGAAATGTTCTTTTGCAATTGCAGCCAAAGTTTCGTATGTTCCCTGCAATATTCCTTGTGTACCAATGTAAGCCCATGAGCCGGCTGTCATTTGTCCAAACATGATTAAGCCTTTTTGTTCTAACTCGTAAAAGTAATCCCAAGTAGCCCAGTGTGGCACAAGCATGGCATTGGCAATTAAGGCTCTTGGTGCCCACTCATGTGTCTTAAAGACAGCTACTGGTTTGCCGCTTTGAATTAGCATGGTTTCGTCTGGCTGAAGTTCTGTCAGTGTTTCCACTATATGCTCGAAACACTCCCAGTTTCTTGCTGCCTTGCCTGTTCCACCATAAACAATTAGTTTTTCTGGGTTTTTAGCAACCTCCGAGTCAACAACATTAAAAAGCATGCGCAAAATGCCTTCAATTTGCCAATTCTTGCAGTGTAACTCTGAACCAGTTAAGCATTTAATAGGCTTTTCAATTTTCAAGTTTGGTCACTGTGAACCAGAATAATAAAAACTTGTTATAATCCTTTACCTTTGCATAAGTTTATTAAAAGGGTGACAGTTATAGGCTAGTCAACCAAAGGAGAAAAAATGCATGAAAGGAGAAGGTGCAATAGTATTCATAATAGCATTTCTGGTCTTTCTAGCAATAACCTTTGCTTATACAGAATTACCTCCAGGTAATATGATTACTAACGCAATGGACATACATCCAGACTTGATATGGAGTGGGATCGCATTGAGAACTTTGTTGGCGGCGATTTTTAATGGCGTAATCTACGGCATAATAATCTGGTTAATCTTCACATTCGCAAGACGAACAATGAAGCCGAAAACATGAACAGGCTATTCTCAATCTGGTTCACGTAGGAATACAGTTTCAATTTCTTTTTCTCTATCAACAACTAATCGTCCATTCTTGATAACCTTATCTACAAGGTTTACACCAAAGCGATAACCGAGAAACTTGTGATTTGGAGCATTTAACACAGCAACATCAGCTTTTTTTCCAATTTCCAAACTGCCAACTTCGCTAGCTCGACCTAGAACGTGTGCAGCGTTTATTGTGGCAGCTGTTATTGCTTCAGCCGCTGTTAATTTCATAAAGTGACATGCAAACGCAATAACTAACTGCATATTCTCAACCCAACAGCTTGGGTTAAAATCACTGCCCAATGCTACGGGCACGCCTAAATCTATCATTAACCTAGCATCAGCATATCGCTGCATCATTAAACTGAAAGCAGCAGCTGGAAGCAAAACAGCAATAACCCCTTTTGAAGCCATAGCTTTTATGCTTTCATGCGAAGAAAAGATAAGATGCTCAGCAGAAACAGCTCCAATGTCTGCTGCAAGTTCTGCACCGCCTGTCATACTCATTTCATCTGCATGAATCTTAGGTTTTAAACCGTAATTTTTGCCAGCAGCCAAAATGCGCTTGCTCTGTTCTAAACTGAAACTGCCTTTTTCACAAAAAACGTCACAGAACTCTGCGAGTCCTTTCTCAGATACTTTTGGAATCATGTCTTCTGTAAGCAGGCTAATATAGCCTTGAGTGTTACCCTTATATTCTGGCGGAATTGCATGGGCTCCCATAAAAGTTGGAATAACATCTATGCAATGCAGTTGGTTTATACGTTTAATAACTTCCAAGATTCTTAATTCATCTTTTGTTGTCAAACCATAACCACTTTTCGCCTCTGCAGTGGTTGTGCCAAACTCCAACATGGCATCAAGCGTTTTCATTCCAATATCCACAAGTTTTTCAAAACTTGCTTTGCGTGTATCTTTAACAGTTTTTAATATTCCACCTCCTGCACCAAGAATTTCCATGTAGGAGGCGCCTTCAATTCGCATCTGAAACTCGTCTTCTCGTGAACCAGCAAAAACAAGATGTGTATGCGCGTCAACAAACCCTGGCAATACAGTCTTTCCATTTGCGTTGATAGTATTGTCGCTTTTGAAATTTTTTGTGATGTCTGGTGTTTTTCCGATAGCGATTATCTTGCCATCTTTTATGGCTAAACTGCCATTATGAATTATTCCAAGTTCCCGCATTTGCTTGCCAATACAAGGCGCTTTACTATTGCCTGCCAGTGTCAAAAGTTGTTCAGCGTTTACAATGAGTAAATCCACATTTTCTCTCACTTTGCTTTTCACTTTTTTACTCAAATGCACCGCCTTTTTCCATTGAATTATGTATTGCTATTTCTAGCACGCGGTCTTCAGATAGATTATCAATTTTTAGATAATAAGCTGCTATGTCAATAAGAGCCTTCAAAGGGGCCATACCACAAAATTCAGAACCTACGACTTGCACATTGTAACGGTTACATTCAACTTTTAACAGTTCAAAAACACGATAGAGCGGCGTCTTTTCAAAATCACTTATACTCATACCTATCTGTGTAATATTCTTCTCTGGAATAACTGCAGCCATAGCCTTAACATTAGAAAAACCACCTTTCTTAGCATGCAAAGCCTTTGCAATCTTTTTTGCAATTGTCAAATCAGAAGTACTCAAATTCACGTTAAAACCAGCCATAACCTTTCGTGCACCAGTCACCGTTGCACCTGCAGTCACATGCGGCTTAGATGGGCCAAAATCTGGTTTACGTTCAGGTTTAGTAATCATTTCAGCCAACTTTTCATATTCGCCTTCGCGTATCCAGTCCAAATCCTTACGTTCAGGTTTTGTGGCTGCTTCGCCATAAAGATAGACGGGCACATCGTGCTTTTGCGCTAGGATTTTTCCGAATTTTCTTGCGAGTTCTACGCATTGTTTTATTGTAACATTTTTTATTGGGATAAAGGGAACAACGTCGACAGCGCCTATGCGTGGATGTTGTCCTTTATGTTTTCGCATGTCGATAAGTTTTATTGCTTTGTAGGCGGAGTTTAACGCTGCTTCAATTATGGATTCTTTATTGCCGATGAATGAGACAACTAAACGGTTGTAATAATCATCAAAAGTATAATCCAAAAGAAAAGCGTTCTCAGTCTTCCTTATTTCTTGCAAAATTTGTTCAGCAATCTTGGGATTGGAAGTGCTAAAATTAGCTACGCATTCAACTATTTCTTTCATCTCGCTCCCTTCCCGTTATCGTGTAAATTTGCTGGTCAGCTTTTACTATCAAAACTTGAATTTATATGTATTTGACAAGTGTGCACAAGGTTAAAATGTGAAACAGTGCTTCTACATTTTAAACTTATAAAGTTACAGCAGATTCCTTACTAAATAGAGGAAAAACTGTGAGCTCTGAGCTTGAATTTGAAGTTCCAACATGGAACCAAATATATTATATGCTTTTGAATTTAGCTGAAAAAATAAGGAAAAGCGGGTTTAAACCAGACATAATCGTAGGCGTTTCTCGTGGAGGTTGGCCGCCAGCTAGAGTATTGTCCGACTTGATGGATAATCCTAATCTTGCAAACGTTAGAGCTGAATTTTACTTGGGAGTTGCTGAGACAAAGGAGAAAGCTGTTTTGACACAGCCAGTTTCTATGCCTATTGCTGGTAAGAAGGTGCTCGTTGTAGATGAGGTTGCTGATACTGGTAGAAGCCTAGAGTTGGTGAAAGAGCACATTGTCAGAAATAATGCCGCAGAAGTGAAAATAGCCACAGTTTATTACAAGCCTTGGAGCATCGTTAAACCAGATTATTATGAGAAAGAAACAAGTTGCTGGATAGTATTTCCATGGGAAATAAAAGAAACCGTCAGAAAAATTGTCAAAAAATGCAGGGAAAATGACAAGCCTCTCGAAACAGAAGTTGCCAAACTTGTTAAGGCTGGTATATCTTCAAATCTTATTCAAAGGTTTTTGAAAGAGATTTTTGAGGAAGAGAATTGCTGAAATACATCAAAGAATTTGAAAAATATGTCTTGATAACTGGTTTCAGAAACGTACAAATAAAGGACACTGAAAAGCTATTAAAAAAGATGCATGAAGTAAAACCGTCAAGTGTGGAGCTTCAAATTTTTAATGCAAAATTTGTGGCGACATGGCAACACGTTTACTTTGCAGTTTTGAATGCTTTAACAGCCTTTAGAAACAAGGACAATATTTCAAAGAGCCTTGCAATGGAAATACTGATTTATGCTTCTGCGCAACGTCAAATTCTAAAAGCGATGAGAAATCTTGGAATCAGACCTGAAACATCTGAAATAGTGCTCGTAATAGTTGGAGACAACTCTGAAAATGTAAGATTCGCTTTGTCAAAATTTTCTACAATCGCTGAAATGCAGGAGGATGAGACTGTTCTTAAATTAACAAGAGAGAAGGTGAACTTGATTCAGGAAAGATTTGTGATTTCTGATTTAGAACTCAAAACTATAATGGGAAAGGATGGTTTGGATAAAGCCTTAACAAATCTCGTCATTGAGCGGATGGCGTTATTGGCAACTCAACGGTAAACTATAGTATTTTTTCTTTAATTACAGCCAAAATATCGTTTGGTTTTATGACGGAAATCCCAGTTAATCCCCCAATAACTTCTATCAAAAGAATTTTGCTGGGTTTTCTTAAATTAACCTCTCTTTCAATGTTTGCCGCAGCCGCCTCAATAATGTCCTGTGTAGATGTACTCGTAAATCTTTTTTCAATGGTAACGCGAAAAGTTTCATTCGCAGCTATTTTTGAGCCGAGTTCAGTGGCTACACGTTGAATTTCACCCAAATCTGTGCGTGTAACCTTTTCTATGGGAATTATCCTAAGAGTATAGCGAAACTCGTAAGGTCGCTCACTCAGAATTTTGCGGAGTTTTTCTATAGCCTCAAAAGGGTTAAGGACGGTTTTGGCTGCAACTAAACCTGAAACGCCTGTTTTATCCACGTTTGGCGCTGAATCACCCGCTTCTTCAAGAAGATACCACAATTCAGAGCAAGCATAATCTTCCATACCGCGTGAGGATGTTGCTAAAAGATTAAAATCTCTAAGCATAATCTACCCCTATGCAATCTGCACTGATTCTATTATGTTGTTTGGTTTAAATTTAATGTTTCTGAAAAATTTACTTGCAGCTTTGAAATGGGAAAATTTTTAGGCTAAGTTGTGGAGAAACAGTTACTAGTGCAAAAGTGATTAAAAAAACAAAAATCAAAAAGCAGCATCTATTTTTCTTTATTCTACTTATGGTTGACCTTATTTTATCTCTCATAGGCATCATCTTGTTCAGAGTCGAGCAGTCTCCTCCAATCAAAAAATTTCGCCGATCTCTTATCTTTCAATGTTTAGAACGATTTTTGCCATTTTATTAACAATTAGCATAATATATTTGAAAAGACGCTAACGGAAATCGAAATTGGTCAGCGAAATGTTTGGCTTTTTCACAGCTCATGGCTCTAAGCCGTCGCCTCACATCATCCCACAATTAACATATAATTGCTGAAATTTATCTATTTTGATCTCTCTGGAACATTAAACTTAAATTTGGGTTAGACCCGTTAAATAATTCCTTCAAAAAGGAGGGGATCAGTTGAACAGTAGGCAAAGGCCAGTAATAGTAGTTCATGGAGGAGCTGGAAAATGGGGTTCAGAACGTAGCCAAGCTGGCTTAGAAGGAGTTAAAAGAGCTGCAACGACAGGCTTTGATATTTTAAATAATGGAGGAAGCGCTGTGGATGCTGTTATGGAGGCTGTTGCAGTTATGGAAGATGATGGCGCATTCAATGCGGGTTATGGTTCAAGTTTGAACATAGAAAGGGGTGTAGAGATGGAAGCATCAATTATGAATGGAAAAACATTGCAAGCTGGTGCTGCTGGACTTTTGAGGGATATCAGGAATCCAGTCCGTTTAGCAAGGATAGTTATGGAAAAAACAGACCATGTTTTTGTAGTTGGCAAAGGTGCCGAAAAACTTGCCAAACTTTTCAATCTTGAGAGAAGAAATCCAATGTCTGATTTAAGGTTAAAATATTATGAGGAGCAAAAGAAACTTTTGCTTGATGGAAAATTTGAACTACCAAAGTTAGCTGAATTAATCAAGACTCATCCTGATTTATTCCAGCTTGAAACTGTTGGTGCAGTTGCACTGGATAAAAATGGGAATGTTGCTTCAGCCACTTCTACTGGAGGTTTTCCATTGAAGCTTCCTGGGAGAATTGGAGACTCCCCATTGATTGGATGCGGTACTTATGCAGATAATCATGCTGGTGCTTGCTCTGCTACAGGTGTTGGTGAAATAGCGATAAGGCTCGCATTGTCGAAGACTGTTTGCAATTATATGGAAAATGGAAAAACTGCGCAGGAGGCTGTAGAGGAGGCTATAACACTTGTCAATACGAGGATATCAGCCACGTATAATCATATGGGATTAATCGCTGTTGACCCATATGGAAGGGTTGGCGCAGCACATAATTCACCAAACATGTGTTGGACTTGCCTAACTCCAAAAATGCGTGAACCTATTGCTTCTTTGACTGCTAAAATTGTGAAATAAAGCATCGAGAAATCCACTTACAAATATGCATTTCGTTTTTTATTCTCGACAAATGACGAATAAAAATGCTTAAAGCAGCGCTTGCTTGCTCTCATTAAGCACTAAAACCATTTGGAGGTGAAAAAAGATGCGTGAAGAAGAGGAATGGGAAGAAGAAGATGAAGAGGAAGAGGAATGGGAAGAAGAAGAATGGTGAAGGCCTAACCAAAGGCAGTTAATTTTTGCGATTTTTTTTAACAACACATTTTAAGCAATTTTTTATGCAACTTTTAAACTGCATATTTATAACCTACCATATATGACCATTTCATTAAATGGGCTGATATATGACAAGAGTTGCAGTGTTAGATGCGGAAAAATGCAAATCGAAACGTTGCGGCAGGTTATGTCATCGTTTTTGTCCTATTGTGCGAAGCCACATAGAGGCCATTCGATTTGAAGATGGTAAGCCCATAATAGTGGAGTCTCTGTGCACTGGCTGTGGAATCTGTGTCAAAAAATGTCCTTTCAAAGCCATTTTTATAGTTAATCTCCCAGACGAATTAGAGAAGGATTGCACCCATCGTTTTGGAGAAAATACATTCAAACTTTACAGGCTTCCAATACCTTCACCTAGAATGGTTTTAGGCTTGCTTGGACAGAATGGAATAGGCAAAACAACTGCACTTAAAATACTTTCTAGCGAAACTAAGCTGAATCTTGGAAACTATCAGAGACCACCCGATTGGGGCGAAATACTTAGGCATTTTAGAGGCTCAACACTTCAGGAATATTTTCAAAAGATGGCAGAATTGAAGCTTAAGGTTTCGCATAAACCGCAGTATGTGGACAAAATTCCGAAAGTTATTTCTGGAAATGTTGGCGAACTTTTAGAAAGAGTGGATGAAAGGAAAAAACTTGATGAAATAGCTGTTCAGCTTGAGCTTAAACCCCTCTGGAATCGCTCACTTGATGTTTTAAGTGGGGGCGAATTGCAACGCGTTTCTGTGGCTGCTGCCATTTGTCGCGAAGCTGACGTGTATCTTTTTGATGAGCCCGCAAGCTATTTGGATGTGAAACAGAGGCTTGAAGTGGCTAAAGTCATACGAAGCTTAAAAAAAGACGGGAAAACAATCATTGTGGCTGAACATGACCTTGCAATAATAGATTATTTATCTGACCAAATCTGCATTTTTTATGGTGAACCTGGCGTTTACGGCATAGTCTCTAATGTTCACAGCGTTAGAACAGGCATAAATCTTTATTTACAAGGTTATATTCCTGATGAAAATGTTCGCTTTAGGAAAGAAGCAATAGTTTTTCATGAAAAGCCACCTACTGTTAGTTTCGGTTCGGGTGAGGCACTACTTAAATGGGGGCAAGTGGAGAAAACGTATAAAGGCTTCAAACTTGTTGCGAGTGAAGGTGAAATAAAACGTGGAGAACTCGTCGGTATCCTTGGACCAAATGGGATAGGTAAAACAACCTTCATAAAAATCCTAGCAGGAATCGAAAAGGCTGACGGCGAACAACAGTTTGACGAATTGAAAGTAAGCTATAAGCCGCAATATATTTCAGCGGAATATTCTGGCACTGTCCAAGAGCTTTTAATGAGTGTTGCGAAAGAGAATTTCGCCTCAAGTTGGTACAAAAAAGAGATTCTTCAGCCTTTAGGTGTAGATTCGCTTTTGGACAGAAACGTGGCAGAACTCAGCGGAGGCGAACTGCAAAAAGTTGCCATTGTAGCTTGTCTTTCCCAAAAGGCAGAACTTTATCTTCTCGATGAGCCAAGCGCCTATTTAGATGTTGAAGAGAGGCTGAACATGGCAAAAGCAGTTCGAAGAGTTGTTGAAGCCCATAACGTAACTGCATTTGTTGTTGAGCATGATGTTGTTGCCCAAGATTTCCTAGCAGATCGCCTAATGATTTTCACTGGCAAACCTGGAGTGAATGGCTTTGCAAACAAGCCTACGACCTTAAGAGATGGAATGAACATGTTTTTGAGGCAGATGAAAGTTACTTTTAGAAGAGACCCACTTACCAAGAGACCTAGGGTTAACAAGGAAAACTCTAGATTAGACAAGTTTCAAAAACAAATAGGCGAATACTATTATACGCGTTCAGCGCAATGATGAGGTTGGTATGAACCATTATGGTTGAAGTTAGTGCTTCTGAAAGAAAGTTATTGGACACTGCTTTGAATGCTATGAATAAGGCTTATGTTCTATGGGGCTTCAAGGTCGGCGCTGCAGTACTTGCTGATAATTCACAGATCTATGCGGGTTGTAATGTTGAAAGTTGGGTTTCTGGACTTGGAACTTGTGCTGAAAGATGTGCCATTAACCACGCCATTTTACATGGAAACCGAAAGATTAAGAAAGTCGCCATAATTATGGATGCAAGCAGTCGCAACGAGCCTATGCCCTGCGGAGCGTGTCTGCAATATATTAATGATTTTGCTGAAAATCGCAAAATTGAAATTGTTATGGCAAAAGCGGAGAAGGACAAAATCTTGTTTGAAACGGTTAAAATAAAAGCTCTTGAAGAGTTGTTGCCTTTCCCTTTTAGAAAATGAATAATTCTCATCTGAGAGTGCAGTTAAATTAAAGAATGAGCAGAGTATAGCGTAAAAGAGATGTATTGTCAGCATTAGTGCTGGTGGAAGCGCAAGTGGCTCAAACAACTTTCGAAGAGATTAGTGCTTCAGACTTCTTCTATCGAAACAGAGACATAGCTGGTTTCACAAATCCGTCCAGAGCCATTTTCGCTGCTGTAAGAGAACTTGTAGAAAACTCGTTGGATGCTGCAGAAAGCCTCAAAATTCCGCCAGACGTATACATAAGACTTTCATATGAAGGGGAAGCCAGCAAGGAAACTCAAATTTACAGATTAAGGGTCGAAGATAATGGCATAGGAATTCAGCCGAGGCATATACCATCAGCCTTTGGTCAAGTGCTTTTCGGCTCAAAATACAAACTGAAACAACAGAGAGGAACATTTGGCTTAGGCGGAAAAATGGCAATCTTATACGGACAAATCACAACACACCAGCCTGCCTGCGTCATCTCAAGCACAGGCACAATAAAAATCTACATGTATAAGCTTATGATCGATATACAGAAAAATCGTCCAATAATCCTTGATAGAAAAGTTGTCTTAAACAAGGAGCAATGGCGTGGAACGATTGTTGAATTCTGCCTGGAAGGCGACTATTTTAGGGCGATGCCGAAGATTCTAGAATATCTCAAACAGACAGCTATGATGAATCCTTATGCAAATTTGACTTTTGTAGACCCTAAAGGCAGACTATACAAGTTTAAGCGAGCCACAAAGGAAATGCCCGAACCGCCAAAGGAGACTAAACCGCATCCTTATGGTGTAGATGTGGAACTTCTTCAGCGTCTCATACAGATAACGCCGCATAAGAATATGCTTGATTTTTTGAGAAACCATTTTCACAGAGTTGGAGAAACCACTGCAAACAAGTTTCTACAGTTCAGCAACATAAGTCCATCTAAGAATCCGAAGAAACTATCGCATGAGGAAATTGTTCGGTTAATGCATATGCTTAAAAAGTTTAAGGATTTCTTGCCTCCAGATGCAAGCTGTCTTTCACCTTTGGGCGAAGAATTGTTAAAAGCTGGAATACTGAAGGAGCTGAAACCCGAGTTTGTTGCTGTTCATCAGCGTAAACCAGCAACATATGCTGGTCATCCATTTATCATCGAAATGGGAATTGCCTATGGAGGAGAAATTCCCAAGAAAGGAAGCTTCCTGATTTATCGCTTTGCTAACAGAATTCCCTTGCTTTATGACGAGGCAAGTGATGTCTCTGTTAGAGTAATAAACTCTATGAACTTGCGGAGATACAAGATTATGCCTGACTTGCCAATAGCCATTTTAGTGCATATCTGCAGCACCAAAGTTCCATACAAAAGCGTTGGAAAGGAGTTTATTGCTGACAGACCAGAGGTGAGAAGAGAAGTAGCTAATGGAATGCGTGAAGTTGCCCGTCAACTTCAGCATTTTTTAACCAGAAGGGAACACGTGGACAGGGAAAGAAAACGCCTTGGAGTATTCGGCAAATATTTGCCAAAAATAGCCCAGTTTTCAACTGGGTTGGCTGGCAAAGATAAGCCTCCAGATGTAGAAAAACTTTTGAAGAGTGTGAGAAAATTTGGAACAGAAGAAATATAAAAGCAGTATGATGGAAAGAAGAAAAGAAGTAATATGGGGTTTAGAAAACCTTGGAATAAAAACCTACGAACAGCTTGACAGAGGGTATTTTCCATCAATAGAAATGCCAAGCAGATCAATAGAAAACATTCGTTATGATCCGCAATTTCGACAGTTCATTCTAGGCGATAGAACAGTTCGCAGAAGTGCTCGCAATATTCGCCATCTCAAACCATTCACGCAACTAATTTGGGCAGCCTATTTTTCACATGAGTTAGCTTCGCAAAGGAAAACGTCAACTTTAAGGGACGTTTACTATTCTGCCCAAGCATATGAAATGACATTCACAGACCAGCAGGAATCAAACAATATCATAACAGATTTGGAAACAGTCTTAGGTTTTTCCAGAGAAGACTTCAACATTTTTCCTGAAGAACGTTCAGCAGTTTTCGGTGACCTTACAATAGAGTATACTGTGCCAGGTTATGAGGGAAGGACTTTAAATTTGACTTCTCATCCTGATGGCGTTTTGATTGGTCCTGCGTTGACTTCTTCAGAGTTCGTCAAAACCACTGCTGATAAGGTCATAGCCATAGAGAAAGGTGGTTTGTTCACGCGTTTCATTGAAGAGACTGTGCATAAAAAGTTTAATGCCTTGCTTGTTTTGACCGCAGGACAGGCGCCTAGGGCTACAAGACATTTTATTAGACGCTTAAACAGGGAACTGAACCTTCCAGTTTATATTTTCACGGATGGTGACCCTTGGGGAATGCACATAGCTATGGTGATAATTTCTGGCTCCGCAAATGCGGCTCACCTAAGAGAATTGAACACTCCTGATGCAAAATGGAGCGGCGTATGGGCAACAGACATTGTCAATTATAAATTACCCACAGATCCACTTGATGATGTAGATATGAAAAGGCTTTCTGAATTACAAAGAGACCCACGTTATAAAGACCCATTATGGCAAAGAGAAATCAAGACGTTTATGAAAATCAGAAAAAAGGCAGAACAAGAAGCCTTTAGCAGATACGGCTTAACATATATTGTGGATGAATATTTGCCAGAAAAGCTTGAAGAAACAAAATAAAGCTAGGGGAAATTTAAAATAACTGTTCACGTTCTATGATGTAAAACACATTGAAAAGTGGAGGAATCAGATATGAGCGAAGAAGGTGGTTTCGGAATAACATTAGCCGAAAGGTTTTTCGGCTTATTACTTATGATAATCGGTGCCTTGGCTGTCTATTACACTTTTACCAGCGCCACTGCATTAGGAACCTTTACTGGATTTTTCGGTTTCCTAAGTCTAATACTATTATCATTAGGAATAATTCTGATGACTGCAAAACTAGAATAGTGATTACCTTTTTTAAAAGCCTGCAACTGCGCCAGAAAAATTTCCATAAATGTTAATTGAGGATTATTCTCTTCTCTCCACGACTATTCTGCACTTAGTGGCTAATGCCGCAATCACGCCTAAAGCTGCTAGCCAAGGGGCAACAACCGCACCGACTATACCTATAGTGGCTGGTATTTCGAGCAGTACTTTTCCCTTTTCGTCTTTAACTATTATTCTTGTTACATTCCCCTCATGAAGCAGTTCCTTTACTCTCTCGATAAGATTATCTGCGGAAACTGAAAATTCTTCTTTAACTATTTTGACAACGGGTGCACCACATGCATAACAGAATTTTTCATCTTCTTTCAATTTTGCTCCACATTTAGGACAATAAGGCAAACTGTCTCACCTTACCTCAAAATAAACCAAATCTGTTTAACCTTAAAAACGTTGAGTGTTTATTAAGGTGATAGTTTATTAATTCTAAGCTGCGTCACTAAATGGCTCACTTATTGATCAAACTTAAGGAGATATTACAAAATGCCTATTCGTCAACCAATCGTATGTGTTCTCGGTCACGTTGACACTGGCAAGACTCTTCTGCTTGATAAAATCCGCAAAACAACAGTTCAAGCTCGGGAAGTTGGTGGAATAACACAACACATTGGAGCAAGCTATTTTCCAGTTGAAACCCTAAAACAGCTAATTGGGCCTCTGCTTTCTATGATTAAAGGAGAAATCGAAATTCCAGGGTTGCTTATAATTGACACGCCTGGGCATGAAGCTTTTACGAATCTGAGAAGGCGAGGAGGCAGTGTTGCCGACATAGCGATTCTTGTAATTGACGTATTACGTGGTTTTGAAGCCCAAACATATGAATGCATAGATATTCTAAAAGCACGCAAAACACCCTTTCTTGTGGCTGCAAACAAGATAGATCGCATACCTGGATGGAATTCTTTTCCTGATACGCCTTTCTTGAAGGTCTATCAGAAGCAAGACCCTTATGTCAAGCAGGATTTGGATAATAGAATATATGATATCATTGGAATTTTTTCTCGTCAAGGCTTCAGGACCGATCGTTTTGATAACATTAAAGACTTCACTAAAACAGTAGCAATAGTGCCCACAAGTGCAAAAACTGGAGAGGGAATAACGGAGCTTCTCATGGTTCTTGTTGGCTTAACGCAGCAGTATTTGCGAAAACAGTTACAGACCACTGAAGGTGCAGCTAAAGGAACTGTTTTGGAGGTTAAAGAAGAGCCTGGCTTGGGACTTACGCTTAACACTATAATTTATGATGGCGTTTTACGGAAAGATGATTTAATAATTGTAGGCGGCAAAGAAAAGCCGATTATCACAAGGATAAGAGCAATTCTTGTTCCTAAACCGCTGGATGAAATCAGAGACCCACGGGATAGGTTTTCTTCCGTTGATTCTGTTTCTGCAGCTGCAGGAGTTAAAATTGTTGCGCCAGATTTGGAAGGATCTTTAGCTGGTGCGCCTTTATATTCTGTTCCTGAAGGTGAAGACGTAGCAGATTATGCTGTGCTGGTTTCTGAAGAGATTGGAAGAATTAGGATTGCTACAGATGTGACTGGTGTTGTTTTGAAAGCTGATACGCTTGGCTCGTTGGAAGCCATTGCAGACATTTTAAGGCAAAATGGCGTGCCGATTAGACTTGCAGACGTAGGTGACGTTTCTAAGCGCGATGTTACAGAAGCTGCTGTTGTGAAGGAAAATGAACCATTATACGGTGCCATCTTAGCTTTTAATACTAAAATTTTGCCTGACGCTGAAGAAGAATCAAAAAACACTGGTGTCCAAATTTTCAGTGAAAAAATAATTTACCATTTAATAGATAATTACTTGTCATGGCTTAAAACTCAACAAGAAGCGAAAAGTGAACACGAATTTGAAAAACTAATCAAGCCCGCAAAAATCCGTATAATGGAAGGCTACGTCTTCCGAAGGGCCAAACCCGCAATTGTCGGTGTGGAAATTTTGGCTGGGAAAATAAAACCTAAACTGGCTCTTATAAGGGCTGAAGATGGTGAAGAAGTTGGTGAAATTCAGCAGATTCAAGAGAAGGGGAAGGCTTTGTCAGGAGCTCAGCAAGGCATGCAAGTGGCAATATCATTAGACAAGCCTATGGTTGGTAGGCACATTTTTGAAAAAGACATACTATATGTGAAAGTGCCAGAATCTGATGTGAAAGCACTATTAACAAATTTTTTGGATAAATTAACTGCAGAGGAGCAAGACACACTAAACGAGTACAATAATTTAATGAGAAAAAAGTCATCATTCTGGGCAGCATAATCTATGAAGATTGAGATTGAAGTGTTTCTGCAAGAGCTTGTGCCCACTTTTTGGCTTTTTCCAACTCTCCCTCTTTCAAGTGATACGCGTTCATTTTGCCTTCAACATACGCAACCAATGGTGCAGTGATTAGTTTAAAACCTATTTTCTTAAGTTTGTCTTCTATGCCCTTCACTGCACTTCCACTGATTCTTGATTGCACTTGTGTGTCAAACGCCGCTGCAAATTTCCCAGAAAAATCCTTTGGCAAATTTTCAAGAAACTTTCTCATATCAGTCGAAGCCCTAAATGCCATTGTGGGTGCACCAGCAATTAAACAATCATAATTCTCAAGAACAGTTGCATCAACATCCTTGACAAAGAGCAAATCGACTTCAACTTCCGTTTCCTTTAATGTTCCGCTGATTGTTTCTGCAACTTTCTCCGTGCACCTCATAGGAGAAACAGTATCATAAACAATCAAGACCTTCATTCAGATTAACCTCACTTCAACTTTAGACGTGTGCCACCTTTTAAACATTTCAAGTTCGCTGAAGGGACAGAACTTATGCAAAGTTCATATGTATTACGTGTCTAACTATGTAAGAAAAGGTTTGCTGCAGTCTTATGGGTCGGAACCCATGCACTTTAGGTTTTATTCTGGCGCATTCTGCGTTTATTCTCTCAGGATGCAAGTTTTAAATCTTTTGGCACTGCGTCATTCAGTTAGTTTTTAGATTCTTGTTTTCTCAATTGGATCTTGATGAAAGACAATTGTGCAAAAACATCTGCATTGAAAATAGTGGAAACAATTTTAAGGACGTGCAAGTTTGTAACGGTATAATTGCTCAGCTCGAGATGATTAATGAAATATGGAAGGCGAAAATGATGAAGAGTCAAGACGTGGAGAGGTTAAACACAAACGAAGTTTCGAGCAGGGTTCTGTCAAGCATCGAAGAACTTCTAGGTCTATCGATTGATGAACTTCTTGTCAGTTTGAACACTTCCATGTCAGGGCTATCTTCTGAAGAAGTGGAAGAACGCCTGAGAACATATGGTTACAATGAACTTGCCAAAAAAAAGAAGCGGCTGGCTGTTGTTGACTTCCTTTTTCACTTCCGTAGCCCATTGATAATTATATTGATGATTGCGGGTTTGATCGCAGGTTTTCTTGGAGAGATTATAAATGTTGTCATTATATTTTCCATCGTATTCGCGAGTGTAATACTTGACTATTACCAAGAATCAGAAGCTGAAAAAGCTGCAGAGATGCTAAAAGAAAAAGTAACTACAACCGCAACTGTTCTCAGAGATGGCACTAAAAAAGAAGTGAAACTTTCCCAAGTTGTCCCCGGCGATATCATATACCTTTCTGCTGGAGATATTGTTCCTGCCGATGCAAGGGTGATCGCTGCAAAAGACTTATTCCTGAACCAAGCTGCGTTGACTGGAGAATCGTTTCCAGTAGAGAAGGTGTCCATGCCAGTAAAGGCAAAGGGAAAAACACCTACTGAATGGAATAACTGTCTTTTTATGGGAACTTCTGTCGTAAGCGGAACAGCAACTGCTGTTGTAATGAAAACTGGAGGCTTCACAGAATATGGGAAAATCGCTAGAAGACTTGTCGAAAAAATGCCTGAAACAGAATTTGAAAGAGGAATCAGAAGTTTCGGTTTTCTGATAATGCAAGTCACCTTCCTTCTGGTAATGTTTGTTTTTTTAATAAATGCACTTTTCAAACGTGACATTTTGGAGTCTCTTCTTTTTTCTGTAGCTCTAGCTGTTGGTTTGACGCCTGAACTTCTACCTATGATCATTAGTGTAAACCTTTCAAAAGGAGCCCTTGCAATGTCTAAAAAAGGCGTTATTGTGAAACGCCTAGCATCTATTGAGAATTTTGGAAGCATGGATATTTTATGTACAGATAAGACTGGTACACTTACGGAGAACAAAATAAAGCTTGTGCTGCATGTGGATATGGAAGGAAAAGATGATGAAAAAGTATTGTTGTTTTCTTTCTTGAACAGTTATTACCAGACTGGACTGAGAAGTCCATTGGACGAGGCTATTCTTGGATTTAAAGATATTGATGTGAAAGATTACCAGAAAGTTGATGAAGTTCCTTTTGACTTTGTGCGAAGGCGAGTCTCTGTTGTTGTTGAACATGAAAAGCAACGATTTTTCATCGCTAAAGGTGCCCCCGAAGAGATTGCAAAGGTTTGCTCTTACTGCGAACTTGAAGACAGAATATTAGATTTAACAGAGGAATTGCAAAGGAAAATTGAGCAGAAATATTATGATTTGAGTTTTGAAGGGTTCAGAGTCTTAGCAGTTTCATATAAAAAACTCAGAGAAGATAAACCAGTATACTCTGTAAATGATGAGAGTGGGATGGTGTTTTTAGGTTTTGTAGCATTTCTTGACCCGCCTAAAGAAACGGCTAGGGAATCCTTGCAACTATTAAGAAAGGCTGGAGTGGAACTAAAAATCCTTACTGGCGACAATGAATTAGTTACGAAAAAAACATGTGAGCAATTAGGTTTTGAAATAAAAAAGGTAATCCTTGGAAGTGAAATTGCTCAAATACAAGAGGAAACGCTCCAAAGAGTGGTTGAAGAAGCAAACGTTTTTGCAAGGGTGACACCGGCCCAAAAAGACAGAATAATCATTGCACTAAAAAACAATGGGCATGTCGTCGGCTTTTTGGGAGACGGCATCAATGATGCGCCTTCCATGAAGACGGCGGACGTAGGCATATCAGTGGACAATGCCGTCGATGTGGCCAAAGAATCCGCTGACATTATACTATTGCAAAAGAGCCTAAGAGTGCTTGATGAAGGTGTCTTGGAAGGGCGAAAAACTTTCGGCAACAGTATGAAATATGTCATGATGGGTGTCAGTTCAAACTTCGGTAACATGTTCAGTGTCGCCGGTGCATCCCTGTTTCTGCCATTCTTGCCTATGACCGCAACACAGATACTCTTAAACAATCTACTCTACGATTTCTCCCAGTCCACCATAACAACCGACAATGTAGATCCAGAATACGTTGAAAAACCGAAGAGGTGGGACATCTCCTTCATAAGAAAATTCATGGTGGCTTTGGGGCCTGTAAGCTCAGTTTTTGACTTCTTGACTTTCTTCATCATGTTGTTCGTTTTCATCCCCATGTTGCCTTTATCTGTGCCGCAAACGCAAAAAGAGCAACTGTTCCAGACTGCATGGTTCCTCGAGTCTTTATGCACGCAAACCTTTGTAATATTTGTTATAAGAACGAGAAGAACGCCTTTTTACAAGAGCAAACCAAGCAAGCTTTTGCTTTTGAGCAGCCTAAGCATAGTTGGCTTTGCATTAATATTACCATTCACACCCCTAGGCGACCTATTCCACTTTGTGAAACCACCACTAACATTTTTCCCAGTCTTAGCGGTGCTAATTGGCACTTATTTAATGTTAACTGAAGCGGTCAAAAAATGGTTCTACAAGCGATATGCCTACCGCTTAGAACAGGTTTTGGTTCCGAAAAGGCGTACACGACTTATTAGCATTAATTGGCGTCAAAGGACGGTTAAACAAGAAAAAATCAATTAAAGATTACGTGAAGAAACAAGCGATGTCCAGCGAGTATTTGCCAAAAACAAGCCAGTATCTGCCCAAAGGATGAACCTTTGGTGGGGTCGCTTAGATTAAGACCATAATTCAAACTATGTTAACATAAATTTGTAAATTTTGCGTAGAGTCACCTCAGCTTCCAAAAAACAGAAGACGGTTACTTTTGGTTCTTTAAGGACGGCGCTGCCTCATCGGGTTTAATCTTTTTGCTTGCGCAGGTTTGCCATGTCTTCGACGTCAAAGGCTATGAAGCCCTCTTTTCGAATTTTTTCTTTGTCCTCTATTTTCTTTGCGATCACTCCTAAGATGCACTCTTTCACATTGTGTATTTGCTTAGCCTTTACGGTCAGTTCGGACAGCAGTCTTTTTGCTTCTTGATAGTTCAATTCTGTCAATTTCGCTTCTATCGCCAACGCTTTTTTGCCTTTGCTTTCCAAGCCTACTAAGTCTATCTCTGTTTCTTTCCACCACCACTTTCCAATTTTCTCCACTTGCACGGGAAGCAGGTTTTGCTTTGTCATCTCAACTAAAACCTCAGCGCATACGTCCTCGAAAATCCGCCCTAGATGTGCTTTGAACTCTTCTCTGATATTGCGCCACACGTTTTTCTCTAATCCCAGTTCCAGCTGTCTCTTGTTTGGTCTGACGAATCCAAACCAGAAGTTGAAGAATGGGTCTCTTATCCTGTATAGTCCTCTCTTTGCTTCAGGCTCAGTAACCGGAGTGACTCGCTCGATTAAGTCTAGAATTTCCAATGTCTTCAGGTAGGTGGTGGCGTTTTCTCGGCTCAGTCCTGTTGCGTCGGCAATTTCGCTTATGGTGTTCTTGCCTAGGGCTATAACTGAGAGTATGTCCATGTAACGTTGAGGAGCCCTAATTTCTTCCATAAGAAGCATTTCGGGTTCGTCATGCAAGGGTGAGCGTTTGCTCAAAATCTTTTCAACAATATTTTCTTCCACGCTTAGATCGTCATCTATGTGCTCTAGGTAAGCTGGGGTTCCTCCAAAGCTGCCGTAGATCATTACCAGTTCTTCAGCTGAATACTTCTTGAACCACTCGAACAGATCTAGATACTTTAAGGGCTCAATTTTCAAGATGGCTGTTCTTCTTCCGTAAAGAGGTGCATCTCCTCTTAGTGCTACTCTTCGTATTGCGCCGATTGAAGAGCCAGAGAAAATGAGAAGACATTTGGTTTTGGAAAGTTTCTCATCCCAATACTTCTGCAACATTGATATGGCACCACCAACGTTTGTTAGCCTCTGAAACTCATCAAACGCTACGACACTATTGGCTCCGCACTTTTTGGTGAAATATTCCATAAACGAAGCGAAGTCCACAAATCTGAAGCCTTCAAAGAACTCGCTTTCGACAACACGAGAGAATTCAGCTAAAATTGTTTTTTCCTCAGCGTTGGGAACATAAAAGTAGAGCCCATGCTTATCTTTCATGAATTCTTGAATGAGTCTAGTTTTTCCAACTCTCCTTCGACCGTAAAGGAGCACGAGAGCTGCCCTTTTCTTGGTGAGAAGTCCGTTAAGCGCTTGCAGTTCGTCTCGTCTATCAACGAATTGTAGAATCATGATTGTAACAATCTTGATTGTAACATTTAAGCTTTACCCAGCACTTTTTCAAGCCTCTCCGGGACGATGGCTTTAAAATATCAAGCTTCCATAGTCGGTATGTTGAAGTGATTAGGCTTAAGAGGGCTTCCAGTGCAAAGCAAGGCTTCAAACGAAAAAATGGCTGGTTCAGAGTCTCTTTTAAGAGGCGATGACATCAAGCCTTACTACCATGTTGCTCCAAATCTATTCATTGCTAGAAATTGTTTGGAGGAAAAACGAGAGAAAATTGAAGAACTTAAGAAACCGAAAATAGTTTCTCAAAGGATTGTGACCCATGGTTCTTACTCCTATTGACCATATCATTATTATGTCAACTTTGGATCAAGAAGGATTGCTGAATGTAGATACTGTGGAAAATACGATTATCACAGATTCTGAGTATGACATGAGATATGTGCTTGCATTCCTTAATTCGAAGTTTGTGTCTTGGTTTGCATACACTTTTATTTTCAATAAGGCGGTTCGCACAATGGACTTTGACGATTACTATGTTGGCAAAATCCCAATATTCCCAGCTGATAAGGATGAGCAGAGGTCAGTAATCGAATTAGTTGATGTGATGCTAAAACTTACAAAGCAGCTCGTGGAATCGAAAGCAGATTTTATGGAATACGTTAACAAATATCCAAGACTTGACGATGTGAAGCTGGAAACATATTACAAGAATACCCCTGCAAAAGACAAGCAAGTACTGATTCAGTCTAATCAGAAGGGAACAATCAAGAGCATTGGTATGCAAGAAACTGAAGGCCGGCTCATATTCAAACTTGACTTTTCCACAGAAGAAAAAGAATATTCAGGGGTCGAGGTGCTGAGGCTAAAAATAGATAATGAAGCATTAAGGTGGTTCATAGCTCAGTCTATTCTAAGCAACAAAAAGCTTGGGAAAGGAAACATTCTGGAAAAGTTGCTACAGCTTCCTATACCTCGTTTCAATAAAGACGAGGAGGAGAATTTGGAGGTAATAAAAGAAATTATGAATGACTATCAGAAAATATCAAGGAAACGCGTTCAATTAGAAAAGGAAATTTCAGACCTGGAAACCACAATCAATCAGAAGATTTATAAATTCTATGACCTTAGCGAGGCGGAGATAAAAATCATTTAATCATCGTTAGAACCAGGTTCTATTGTACTCAGGTTATTGGCTTAAATCGATAAACTCGAGCCTTTCAATTCCCCTTCATGGGATTTTTGCCCTGCATCCCAAAATCCATTTTGCGGAGAAAATCAAAAGAAGATTTAGGAACTTCTTTCTCAAAAATAACCCCAAAAAAGGCTTAATTAGGCTAAAATTAGTAGTGGGGTAGCTGGGATTTGAACCCAGGACCGCCAGCGCCCCAGGCTGGTATCCTTGACCAAGCTAGACGACTACCCCTTCATAAGCGATATTCTTTTTGGGGTTTCTAAATAGTCTTTTGTTTCTGTCTTCGCAGAGTTAATGCTAATTTGAAGCTACGGCTATTTTGCATCTGCGATGCCTTATTGTTTAATAGGCAAGGCTTATGTTTTAAAGTTAACTTTGAGAGTTAATTTTCTATTAGAATTTTGCGGATAGAATCTACTTCCAGAAAGCTTTTATGAGTAGAGCTATGTCTTAGAATATTGGCGCGGACATTTAGTATAAACTAAAGTTCGTGTTTCATAAAAATAAAGG
>CAZAXN010000023.1:0-10372 GCA_964489195.1 uncultured Candidatus Bathyarchaeia archaeon | reverse complement strand
CATTTAGCCTATCCATAACATTGAATTTATCACAAGCCTCAAAATCGCTGTAAACCACCTGGGGGCTCATGTTTCTCATTTCTTCTTTCACTTTCATCTTGATTTCATCTGTTGCCTTATCACCCAAAACATAGTCTGCTACTAACTCCGCAGCTTGCGCATAGTTACTCTTTAATGTCTCAAAGATTATTGGAGCAACTCTAAGTTTAGCTCCGGTACAAACCAAAACCAATGCCTTTAAATATTCTATGTGGTTTAGGGCGAATTCCAAGGCTATAGCACCGCCCATTGAATGACCGATTATTACAAGGTTTTTCAAGTTGTTCTCGTCACAGAATTTTTTCACTTCTTCAACATACTCCTCAATAGTTTTTTTCCCTTCTCCGACACCGTGACCTGGAAGATCGATGGCAATTGCATTGCCGAAAAATTTTATTTGCCGTTCCCAAATTTTGCTGTTTCCGCCTGCTCCATGAATAAAAAGCAAAATTTGCTTCAATGGTATTTCCCTTTGTCAGTCTTTGAAGCAATCTACGAGTTTGTCAATGCATGCATAGGAACTCTTGACTTTAGCGAGGTCGCCGAGGAATGTGAAGTTCCAAAAAACCACTGTTTGAATCCCTGCCTTTCTGTACTCATCCAGCCTTTCAATTACATCTTCAACATTTCCCCATAGAAAACTTTCCTGCACAACTTCTTGCGGAATACTTTCTATAGCCTTCATAACTTCTTCTTTTGTGTACTTTGCTGGAATATAGTCTGTGAGGGGATAGAATTTTTCTCCGAATGGATGTCTATAACCAAGTTTTTCATAGAAGCTACCCGGCGCAAGCAAAGCTCCAGCCTTTATCAGCGGGGTCTTCATCATTCTTAGGCATTCTTCTCTGTTTTCGTCTATGATGAGATTTAGGTATATTCCTTTTTCTATTTCATCAAATTTTCTACCGATTTTGCCGCATTCTTCTTTTATAGTGTTAAGTCTCTTCTTATACTCTTCGATGCTTACAGCAAATGGCAACCAACCATCAGCATATCTTGCCGTAATCTTGCTCATTCTCTCTCCTGCTCCACCTATCCATATTGGCGGTCGTTTTTCTGATGGACGAAGCTCAAAAACAGCATTGTTTAATCTGAAGTATTTCCCATCATAGTTTATCAACTCGTCTCTTTTTGCATTCCACAGAAGCCTTATCACTTGAAGAGCTTCTTCTAGTCTGCCGACAACTTTTTCGTACTTCAAGCCATATGGTTCCACATTCTCCAACTCTCCCGCTCCAATGCCAAAAATAACTCTGCCATTAGTCACGTGTTCCAGTGTCGCATAACTCTGAGCAAGCATAACTGGATGATGCCTTATGGCTTCGGTTACAGCGCTTCCAACCCTTATTCTCTTAGTTGCAGATGCAGCAACAGCAATTGAAAGCGTTGTCTCAAAAAACGTGTGAGGGCTATACGTTGCAAGGGAACCAACAATTTCTGGTGTCCATATGGCTTGAGGAAACCATCCCATTAAGTGATCAGGGAACCAAATGGAATCGTATCCTTTTTCCTCGATGCTCCTCGCTACCCTTGTTATGCCTTCAATGGGAGGAAAAGTGGGTCCTACAACCCCAACTCTTAACATAACCGAAAGCTTATTTGATATTCCCTATAAGCATTTTGAAAAATCAATGTTCGTTATTACGTTTAAAAACAAATGATGCTGTGAGATTATTAAGAATCATTATTTTAAATATCATAAGAGACTAATAATATGATTCTAAAACAATCCAAGAGAAAAAGAGGAGCCTACCAAAGTGAGTGCTGAAAAAAGATGCCTCGAGGATTTTAAGGTGGGTGAAAAAGCTGTTTCGCCGGGAAGAACTATTACTGAGGCAGATATAGTTATGTTCGCGGGAATTTCTGGCGACTGGAGCGAACTTCATACTAACGAAGACTACATGAAACGAAGTCCATTTGGTCAAAGAATAGCTCATGGCATGTTAACATTAAGCATAGCCTCGGGGCTATCACTGCGAACAAGTGATCATCCACCAATTGAAATATTGGCTTTTCTCGGAATGGATAATGTTAGATTTACCGCTCCAGTTTTCATCGGCGACACAATTAGAGTAGAATCTGAAGTCATTGAAGCTAGACCAAGTAACAGTAGACCAGAAGCGGGGATATTAAAGTTCAAAAACATTGTGAAAAATCAAAGAGAAGAGACAGTAGCTACTTGGGAAACAGCCCTAATGGTAAGCACACGACCGAGTAAACGTTAAACTGTTTAAACGAAAAATCCAACCCTATAAATCCACAAAATAGGAAGATTAAACCTTTATTTCCGCGTTACTAATTGCCTCCAAGTCAAAATTATTTTATATTTCACATAATCATTCAAGGAAACTGAGGAGTTAGTAATGCTTGAATGTAGTATTTATGAAAAGAAAGACTCTATCGGGTGGATAACATTAAACCGTCCTGAAGTACTTAACGCATTGAATAGAAGATTATGGCGTGAAATATATGAGAATCTGGATGCGGCAGAGAAAGATACAGAAATACGTGCTGTCATAATAACTGGAGCAGGCAGAGCCTTCTGCGCAGGCGATGATATAAAAGATGTGGCAAGTTTAAAAACCTCTAAAGATATGAAAGCTTTCTTTTTGAACTTTGCAACACCAGCCATAACAAAAATTATTCGGTTGCCAAAGCCAATAATTGCTGCAGTGAATGGTCTAGCTTATGGGGGAGGATGCGAGATTGCCATGTTATGTGATCTTGTAGTCGCTTCAAAAGAGGCAACTTTTGCTGTTCCAGAGGCGTTAATTGGCGCTATACCCCCAGTCGCAGTGGTGATAGGAGCATATGTTATTGGAAAGCTTAATGTTAGTAGGATGATGCTCACAGGTGAATCTATAACGGCTGAAGAAGCCAAGCAGATGGGTCTCGTAAACTATGTGGTTTCTGCTCAAGAATTAAGAGATGCTGCTGAAAAGCTAGCCAAAATCACTATGCGTGTGGCACCTTCATCATTAGGCATTATGAAAAAATTGCTTAACCAACGTTTTAATCCGGAAGAACTGATGCAATCTGTGGAAGAGTTGATAAATATTTTGCTATCAGAAGAGGGAAAAGAAGGTCACAAAGCTTTTGTAGAAAAAAGGTTGCCTAAGTGGGTCAGATTCTGAGGAGGTGGATAGTCTAGGGCATAATTCCACTGAATTTTTTGGGTTTCATTTTTTTCTTCTTCAGAAAATCCTTGCACCGTTCTCTAAATTCTTTGGATGTCCACACCATGGACGTTATATCTCTTGCTGTCATCATGTTCAGCATGGCCAGCTCAGTCCAGAATTTTAGACCTGACTTCATAACTCTGAATGCTTGTGGACTGGCATTATCTATTATTTGTATGGCTAATCTCCTTGCTTCTTCCACAACTTTTTCATCGTCAACAACCCTGTTCACAAGCCCTATCTGGTAAGCCTCTTCTGCCGAGAGAAGTTTTCCTGTGAAAAGTATTTCTCGAGCTCTCTTTTCGCCGACAATCAAAGGCAAGAGTTGAACGCCTAAACCCATGGCTGTTGAACCAACAATGACTTCAGGCTGGCCCAGCTTGGCGGATCTTGCGGCAACCACTAGGTCACAGGCCATTGCAACTTCGTGGCCTCCAGCTACGCAGGCTCCGTTAACTACGCCTATTACAGGCTTGCCAGTTTCCCTAATTATCTCAATAACGTTCCAGTAAGCTTTAAGCCATCGAAGTCCGCTTTCAAAATCTCCTTCAATTAATTCTTTCACGTCAGCACCTGCAGAGAACGCTTTGCCGACACCCGTTAGCAGTATTGCTTGAACAGAATTGTCTTTGTCGGCTTTGACTAATGCTTCGTGAAATTCATTTAGCATTTTTAAGTGAAGAACGTTAAATTTTTCTGGATGGTTTAGTTTTATCCATAGAAGCCTATTGTCCTCCGTATCTTTTTCGGTGATTATTTTCTTATTGGTCATGGATTGGCCACCTTAATATAGTCAAACCATCCGCCTTTGCTTCCAGGTTTAAACCTTGCATCTCCGACGTATCCGCTTAAAACAAGTTTCCTTAGTGCAAGTGGAGGTTTGTATTGTGACTCTCGTGTTATGCTGTACATGTATTCTCCTATGTGAAGCATCGTATCTAATCCTATTAAGTCCATGAGTTCAAACGGACCCATTGGGTGTCTAAAAGCCAGCTTTGTCATTTCATCTAAATCATTTATTTCTGCTATTCCCGCCTCAAAAATTCTTATTGCCTCAAAAAGATATGCTGTGATAAAACGTGTAGTGTAAAAACCGGGTCCATCTTTGACTTTTATAGGAGTTTTTCCCAATTTTTTGGAAAGCTCAACAACTAGGTCAATAGTTTCAATTGATGTTAAAGAACCTTTAACAACTTCAATCAGCGGCATCACAGGGGCAGGATTAAACCAATGCATTCCAACGAGTTTTTCTTTACGCTTGACAGATGTAGCAATCTCAGTTATCATTATGCCGGAAGTGTTAGAGGCAAATACTGTTTTTTCTGGACATTTTTCATCTAGAAGTCTGAAAATTTTCTTTTTAATTTCTAAATTTTCTGGAACAGCCTCTATAACCACGTCAACATCTTGGCAAAACTCATCGTAATCAGTTGTTATTTCAATTTTTTTCATCATATCCTCAACTTCATTTGAGGTTAGCTTGCCCTTTTCAACAAGTTTCATAAGGCCAAAAGGTCCATCCTTGATTAACTTTAAGGCTGTTTCTAAAATATCTTTGTCTACGTCTGTAAGGCGAACAGAATATTTCGCCTGAATTAATGTTTGAGCAATCCCGTGACCCATTATGCCGGCGCCTACAACACCGATTATTTTAATGTCATCTATTTTCAACGAAACTTTTCCCCTTTGAACAAAGGGATACGATTAAGTATAATAGAATTTCCATATGCACGTAAAATTTATACCTAACATCAAATTAATGATAATAGAATAACCTATAAAAAGGGTCGAACATGCCAAAATTTGCAACATTGGAAAAGATCTTTCTGATAATATTTATTTCCATAACGGTTCTAGCAGTATGTTTCTCTGTCCTTTTGAACATAAAGGATGTAGCTCTAGCGCTTCTATTGACGAACTTTATAATAGCTGGAATAGTCGCAATATTTGGCAGTTTACGAGTTCGAAATGAAGAAGAGGATAAACTTTTCAAATGAACAAATCTATTTTCCAAGACTTTTTCGAAACAGATTTTTGGATATGTTAATCTCTCCGTTATAACCATAAGCGATATGGGTTCGCTAATTTTTTTCTAGCCTTTTTATCACTCACTTAAAGATGTAACGAGCGCCTTTCTGCAATCGCAGAGTAATCTCCTGATTTGACTATAAGCAAAAACTTTGGTTTAGCACGGTTTAGCATGTATATACTCTAATTTTTACACCGATGCTGCGCAAGCTGGCACCTGACGTGAAAACATCATGCACATGAGTTTTTACAAGCTCAAAATTTAAGTTAAACATCAAAACGGTTCTAGTAGAGGGCACGAGCGAAGTGCGTTTAAAAATTAAAGTAACTGGCATAATTCAAGGCGTAGGCTTCCGTCCCTTTGTTTATCACATTGCAGTGAAAAACAAGCTTAGGGGCTATGTTAAAAATCGGGGAGATGCAGGGGTAGAAATTCTGGTGGAGGGTGCTGAAGCAAATATTCAAGAGTTTTTAGAAGATTTGAAGGAGAAAAAGCCGCATCTTGCTCAAATCCACGAGATCACGACAGTAAAGCTTAGCGGAGAAGAAGAGTATGCGCATTTTGTTATCCAAAAAAGCACCAATGAAGCAGAGCTTTCAGGTTCCATTATTCCGCCAGATATAGCTATATGCAATGAATGTCTAAAAGAATTGCGAGATCCAAAAGACCCGCGCTATGAATACTTCTTCATCACATGCACCGATTGTGGTCCAAGATACACAATTATTGAAAAACTACCCTATGACCGAAAGAACACTACTATGAGTGATTTTCCAATGTGCAGCTTCTGCCAAAGCGAATTTGCAGACTCATCAAATAGGCGTTTTCATGCGCAAACAGTGGCTGATGCGAAATGTGGACCAAAAACGTGGTTAACAACAGCTAAAGGCGAGGCAATTGCCTATAAAGACCCTATTCGAGAAGCTGGTCGCTTACTCTCAGAAAGCTTTATAGTTGCTGTAAAAGGCTATGGCGGCTTCCATGTGGCTGCATCCACAGTTAAAGATGAGCCATTAATTAGGCTTAGAAAAGTCAAGCATAGAAGTCAAAAGCCCTTTGCTATTATGGCACGAAATCTTGATGCAGTAAGAACTTTTGCGGAACTAAGCGAAAACGAGCAAGAACTTCTAACTTCTTATAATCGCCCAATAATTTTGCTGAAAAAAAGTGAAGAATATTGCCTTTCAGATTTGATTGCGCCGGGCTTGCATAATGTTGGTGTTATGTTGCCATATACTGGTTTGCATTATATGCTTTTTGACAAGGTAAATGACCTAGCTTTTGTGATAACTAGTGCTAATCCGCCGAATCAGCCGATAATAAAGGATAATGAAGAAGCATTGAAAATGCTGGGCGTTACCGTTGACTATTTTCTGTTTCATAACCGCAGAATAGCCCACAGATGTGACGACTCTGTAGTTCGCGTGCATGATAAAAACTTGGTTTTTGTTAGGCGCTCTCGGGGTTATGCTCCTGCGCCAATAATGCTTAAAGAAAAAGCTAAACGTTGCGTAGTGGGCTTAGGCGGGGAATTAAACAATACTGCATGCATTTTGCTTGAAAACAAAGCCTTCATTTCACAGCATATAGGCGATGTAGAAAATATTGAAACAAGAAGCTTTCTAGGAGATGCCACAAAGCATTTAATCCGTTTAACAAACAGTAAAGTAGACGCTGTCGCATGTGATTTGCATCCAAAATTCACAACAACAAAACTTGCCAAAGACTTGGCAAAAGAAAACAAGTGGCAGCTGATCCCAGTACAACATCATTATGCCCACGTTGCTGCATTGATGGCAGAACACAACGTGAAAGAGATTGTAGGCATCTGCTGTGATGGCTACGGTTATGGCATTAACGGCGAAGCATGGGGCGGCGAAATAATCCTTGCCACACAAGAATCTGCAGATTTTAATCGTATGGCTCATCTTGAAAAGCAACCTCTTCTGGGCAGTGACTTGGCAACACGTTATCCATTGAGAGTCGCTGCAGGAGTACTCCATAAAAAGATAGATGTTAGTAGTTGGCTTTTAGAGAATAAGCAGCATTTTCCTCATGGCGAAAATGAAATCGAAATAATTTTGCATCAGCTTGAGAAAGGAAGCAACATGATTGAAACAACAAGTTGTGGAAGAGTTTTAGATGCGGTTGCAGCTATTTTGAGCATATGCTCTGAACGCACATATGAAGGTGAACCTGCAATGAAGCTTGAATCAGCAGCAATGAAGGGCAAAGATGCCTTAAAACTAAAGCCGAAAATAAATGGCAATACACTGGATACTACGCAACTGCTTCTGGAAATATTTGAAAACAGGCATAACTACCCTGTTGCTGATTTAGCCTATTCTGCTCATGCTTACTTAGCTGAAGGCTTAGCAGCCTTAGCCATAGAAAAAGCATTAGAAAACAGCATTAAAACAGTAGGCTTTTCTGGTGGAAGTGCATGTAACGAAATTTTAGCTTTAACCATGCGGAAAATAACTGAGTCTTCTGGTTTGCAATTTCTTGTCCACAAGAATATTCCGCCTGGTGATGGTGGCTTATGCTTTGGTCAAGCAGTTGTAGGTGGGTTCTTCAATTTTTAAACCATAATTGATTTATTAACGATTTTTCTGCCTATTATTGATAAAAATGTGTTTAGCGATTCCCGCGAAAATCATAACAATTACGAAGGATAAGGCAAAAGTGGATTTTGGCGAAGGTGTATTAAGAGAAGTTAACATAACACTTGTTGATGCAAAAATAGGCGATTATGTTTTAGTTCACGCTGGCTACGCTATACAAGTTATGGAAGAAAAGGAAGCGCAAGAAACACTGCAATTGTGGAATGAAATTCTCGAAGCAGAAGCTGGAACAAAGAAAAGTTGAATATGAAATGACTGAAAAATTAAGATTCAGAGATGCAAACATTGCAAGGCGAATAGCAGAAAAAATACATAAAATCGCACCTGAAAAAGAAATTGTTAAAATTTGCCATGTTTGCGGCACTCATGAATGGACAATCACACATTTTGGAATCCGGAGCCTATTACCAGCAAATGTGGAAGTTATCGCTGGACCAGGGTGTCCAGTATGTGTGACACCAGCTTCTGAAGTTGATGAAGCGATTCAACTGGCCCAGAAAGGCGTGGTTGTCACATGTTTTGGCGATGTCTTGCGAGTTCCAGGTTCGAGAATGTCTCTTTTAGATGCCAAAGCTGAAGGCGCTGATGTTCGCGTAGTCTATGGCGTCGGCGATGCAGTCGACTTGGCTGAAAAAGAATCTGAAAAAGAATTTGTATTCTTTGCCATTGGTTTTGAAACAACAACTCCGTCAACAGCAGTTGAAATTCTAAGCAAACCGCCAAAGAATATTAGTTTTCTTGTTTCACATCGTATTATTCCGCCTGCTATGAAGTTGCTTGTTGAAATGAAAGATCTGAGATTGAATGGGTTTATTGCACCTGGGCATGTTAGCACAATTATAGGGCTTAAACCTTACGAAATGTTCCCTGAAATCTATAATATGCCCACAGTTGTGGCTGGTTTTGAACCGCTTGATGTTCTTTTTGGGGTTTACATGATTTTAAAACAGTTGAGAGAAGGTCAATCGCGTTTAGAAAATGAGTATGTGCGGGCGGTGAATTGGGAAGGCAACACAAAGGCACAAAAGCTGATGCAAAAAGTTTTTGACACAACAGATGGTGGATGGCGGGGAATTGGAACAATAAAAGATTCTAAACTTGGGCTTCGCGATAATTATGCAACCTATGATGCCCGAATAAGGCATAATGTGAAAGTTGAACATGGTGTTGATATTCAGCCAGGCTGTAGATGCCATCATGTCATAATTGGTAAGATTAAACCCATAGAATGCCCATTGTTTATGAAAGCGTGCACTCCGCAAAAGCCTGTTGGCGCTTGCATGGTGAGCAATGAAGGAACATGCAGAATATGGGCAAAGGCAATAGATAAAAATGCACAAACTAAACAGTAGGAAGAATTTTTGGTCTAGACATGTTCTTCTGTCTAATACCAATAATATGGTTCATCATCGCAATACTGCTTTGCTAGATGACAAAGACGCATGGTTTGACTCGAACGTATTTGATTTTGAAGTAATACTTTCCTATTTTTCGCTGCAAGATCGCTAGTTAATTCTGAATTTCTCTTATAAACAAACCTTAATGTTTTCCTTTTTATTTTTAAAGCTCATAAACCTTAAACATGTTAAGTATACACTACGTATAGGAGCGTGTCCAAAATAACTTCAGAGAAGGGTAACACCTATGCTGGGGTGTGTGTTGATTGTAGCGCGCCTTTGGAGTTATATGAGATTGACTTTGATAAAGGAAGACGAATAATGCAATGTACCCGATGTGGATTATATCACTTTTACAAAAAAGATTTTCTCGGCAAATGGAAGCTTGTGAAGGCTAGTCGAGTTGTAGATTTGTGGAGAAAGCCGTCCAAGTGATAGAAAAAAGATTAGCATATTCTTGGAACAGGATCACCAACTGGTCTTGCAATTATTCTTTTGCCGCCAACAATAGTCTGCATCGCCACACCTGAAAAATCCGCGGTTGCCTCGCCTATGATTTCCGCATCTTTCCCCTCTTCTGTTGTTTTCAAAAGTTCTAACACCTCTTCAGTCTTTTCTTTAACTACGCCTATGATTACTTTTCCCTCGTTTCCAACTTCAAGTGGATCTAATCCCAGCATTTCACATGCTGCCTGGACATCTTCTCTTATTGGAATCTTGTCTTCATGAACCAGCATGCCCACTCGGGATTTTTCGCTGAACTCGTTTAGGGCGTCAGCTAAGCCGCCGCGAGTTGGATCTTTCATTGCGACTATGCCGCCAACTTCGCCGAGAAGGCGTTGGATTAAACGGTTTAGTGGTTTGACATCAGATTTTATGCCGCTGCCGAAACTTAGTCCTTCTTGGGCGGATAAGACGGCTAAGCCATGGTCGCCAACTGTTCCAGACAGTATTATTTTGTCGTCTACCTTAAGGTTCGAATCCAGAATCCACCGTGACCCCAAGTCACTTCTAAACTGCTTAACAACCTTCAGATTTTTCTCTAGAGCCTTTGTTCTTCTGCCGATTCCTGAGGTATTAATTACGCAGCCGCCTAGGCTTCCC
>CAZAXN010000022.1:0-10936 GCA_964489195.1 uncultured Candidatus Bathyarchaeia archaeon | reverse complement strand
GAAGAGTACCATCACATATTTAGCCTTCTAGAACAACATCATAGATGGTTCCAAGAGTGTATCCCTCTTATAGCAAGCGAAAACATTCCAAGCCCAGCTGTTCGCGAAGCCACAATTTCAGATTTCGGAAATCGATATGCTGAAGGATGGCCTGGAGAACGTGTTTACGCAGGTTGCCGCTTTATAGACCAAGTAGAATTCAAATGTATTGAACTGATGAAAAAACTTTACAATGCCGAATTTGTGGATGTTAGACCCATTTCAGGCGTTGTAGCAAATCTCGTTGTCTACACGGCTTTTACGGAACCAGGAGACACTATGATGGCATTGTCAATTCCATGTGGCGGACACATTACAACGGGTAAAAAAGAGTTAGGAGGTACAGCGGGTGCTGTTCGCGGCTTAGTGGTTGAATATTTACCGTTGGATTACAAGGAATTGAACATTGACGTTGATAAGGCGAAAAATAAAATGGCAGAATTGACGGCAAAAGGCAAGCCACCAAAACTTGTAATGTTCGGCGCAAGTGTTTTTCCATTTCCACATCCAATTAAAGAATTAGCAGAAACCATCCATTCAATGGGTGGAACAGTAGGATATGACGCAGCACACGTGGCAGGTTTGATCGCTGGAAAACAGTTTCAAGATCCACTCAGAGAAGGAGCAGATGTAGTTAGCTTAAGCACACATAAAACATTCTTCGGACCGCAACATGGTGGAGTTTTATCATGGAACGCTAATGCAGAGAAAATAAAACGCGCAACCTTTCCTGGAATGGTCAGTAATCACCACTTACATGCTGTTGCAGGCGTTACTATTGCATGCACTGAAATGCTCGAGTTTGGAGAACAATATGCAAGTCAAACAGTGAAAAACGCCAAGGCCTTAGCTCAGGCACTTTATGAAAGGGGATTCAACGTTTTAGCAGAACATAAAGGATTCACGCAGTCTCACGTAATTTTGATCGATATAACAAAGCATGGGGATGGTGGCACAATTGAGGAAACATTGGAAAAAGCAAACATAATAATAAACAGAAACTTACTACCGTGGGACATTAAGGAAGGCAGGCATTTTATGCATCCAGGCGGCATAAGGCTAGGCGTATCAGAAGTTACAAGGCTAGGAATGAGGGCAGCTGAAATGAGCGAAATAGCGGAATTCATAAAACGCGTAATAATAGACAAAGAACCATTGGAAAAGGTTAAAACTGATGTGACTGAATTCAGAAAGAACTATCAAAAGGTGCATTACTGCTTTGAAAATGCGACTGAGGCCTACAAATACATAAAACTACGCTAAAAGCGAAAAGAAAATGAAGGCGCTAGGAATAGTTTTCAGTGCAAGAAAAAGGGGCAACGGGCTAAATTGTGTAGAATATGTATTGAAAAAACTCGTAGAATACGGGTTCGAAACTGAAATTGTCAACGCTTATGATTATGAGATAAAATCATGCAGCCATTGCAACTATGAGTGCTTCTCCAATGAATTAAGAGGTAAAGACGAAAAATGTCCCATCCGAGATGACGTTTCAAAAATATATCGTAAAATGAAAGAGTCTGATGTTATTTTACTTGCGATTCCAACATATGGCGGTAAACCGGCGAGTCTTTACGGTGCATTCATAGAAAGGGCCCAAGGTATAATCAAAGATTATGAGGAATTTAAAAGCACGATATTAAACAAAATCATAGCACTAATCGTCATAGGGAATATTCAAGCGGGTGGTGATCTTACGTATCACACAGTAATTCTAGATCATTATGATTGCAAATACCCACCACCTTCAGTCTTGCTGCAATCGAGAGAGTATGGGCAAGGGTCAATTTATGGAACACTAATCGAAAATGATAAAGTTAGAGATAGATTAGACAACCTGGTGGATCTAATAGTCAAAAGATGGAAGACTAAGCGATAAGAGGGGGTGTAACATGCATATTCAAGAGTTTCAGAAGTTGATGCACCATTTGTATTTTCATAGAGATTTTAAACGTGGCACATATGGAACATACAGTTGGCTTGTGGATGAAGTTAAAGAATTAGGAGAAGCATTGAAAATCAATGACCAGAAGGCGTTGGAAGACGAGTTCGCTGATGTTATCGCATGGTTGGCATCACTGGCAAACATCACCAATGTAGATCTTGAGAGGGCAACCATTAAAAAGTATGACAACGTTTGCCCAAAGTGCAAGCACTCACCTTGCAAATGCACTTTTTAGCCTAAATTTGGTAATCGCTTCTGTCCTAATCCAGTAAGCGCCCAAATATGCGGTTTGCTACGTTTTCTTTCAACTATTCCTTCTGCTTCTAAAAGTCTAAGATGATGCAAAACAACTCCATAATGCATCCCAGCTTCATTGGAAAGCGTCGAAGCATCTAGTGAATGTTTATCCAAAATGTTAAGTATCCTTGTTCGCGCTTGTAAACCAAGTCTAATGTTTTTTATATAGGACAAATAAGCGTTGGGGTGATAAGCCTCTTTTAACATTTTTTACCAAAACAATTATTGGTACAGCCTTTAGAAAAGTTTTCTTAAGTAAAGTCTGTCAGAGTAATCTGGGATGGTTTTTTACCTTCAAAAAGCGTTTGGATTTCCTCTTTAACAAGCAAAATTCTTTGCGAATAGTATTGTGGTAATTGATACTTTTCAATTAGATGTTGGGCTGCTTCTAAGTATTTTTCTATGCCGCCACGGTAAACAGTTAAGCTCAATTGACCACTGCAAGAAGTGCACTTACCACTAAGGGGTAAGCGGCGAAAGCGCTTGTTACATGATTTGCATCTAAAAGCTTGCGTTGAGAAAGCCCGCAGGTTTCCAGCAATATCCCGCATGAAATGTTTGGTTAAGACTTTTAGTGCCACTGTTCTCGCGTCTACAGCTTCAATTTGCTCAGCTAACTCAAGCTGCCCATTCAGCTTATCCACCATAGTTTTAAATCGTTTGTATGCACTTTCAACATTTCCCATGTTAATATTTGAAACAGGAGTAGTGAACTTGAAACCCTCAAACTGCGCCTCAGTGCCAAACCGATGCTTAATAAGATCTATTAGGGCATCAGCTTGTTTTGCATCCATATTCTCCAAGGTTTTTTCATAAAATTCAAGAGGATAAGCTCCAGCAACATCGAAATCGTGAACTTGCCTCTGCACTTCTTGTGTGTTAACAATTGGAATTAGTAGCAAAGGGGCATCCATAATCCCACCTATTTGTGCAGGTAAGTATTCACGTGAAAAGTTGATAAACGCATCTAATGCCAGCATTAGTGCATCTTCATCTCCATCACAATCTCTTCGCTTAGCTGAATGCCAAATTGGATGGGCGTAACAGACATTTAGGTTCGTGAAACCAATAATGCGACCGAGAATACCGACAGAAGTGTGAGGCGCTAAGCCCACAATCAAATGCCCAAGAAGGTCTTCGGTGCGCCTTACATTATAGTATCCTGAAGTCTCATAAACTTTCACGAGAAGCTCATCTAGAAAATTTGCCACTTGCACAAAGTATTCAGCACATTTGACGGGAATGATTATGTCTTGAAGTTTTAACTCACAAGTTTGGTTTGAATCTGTTAAATTTGTGCCATAAATATCACAAGAATAACCCAATTCTCTAAGCCTTTCAACAGAAACGCCAACCTCAGCTGGTTTAAAGTGTGTTAGTGGAGCGTTTGTAGCATCAAACCGGACTGTGCCATCCTTATAAACAGACAAATCATATTTTGCACGTAAAATGCCTTTTTCAATGATTTCTGGAGTCTTAGTCTCATTCGTTAAGCCTTTAACACCCTTCAGAACTTTTGGAATAGAAACCATTAAGCGTTGACATGTCCCCTCTATCAGTTCCTTGAAATTAACGAGTTGCCTCTGATACTTTTTGGCTGGCAATCTGCAAACTGGACACTCATCCTCTTTCAAAATTTTCCCACAACGAGGGCACGATTTCTCATAAAATGTTTCTGTCCCACAGACAGGGCATTTAACCCTAAGAGTTGAGCTATTGCAAACTGGACATTTACGCTTAACGATTTCAACAGTTACATATTCCTTACCAGCGGCTCCCAAAACATCTCTCTGTGAACCTCCAGCTAAACCTACAGGAAAAAGAACATGAACCATGGGTTTCATTTCGCGTCTTTTGGCTTTTTCTGGTCTTCCCATCCGTGCACCAACAAGGGTTGGAGCCTTTTCCCTAACTTCTACTTTAGACAGTTGGTTAATTGCTTCTAGAACAGATTTGACTGAAGAAGCAGGTGTATCTTTTGAGAAATTAAGACAAAAGGCAAATGCATGTGCATCCTCACCTTCAATAATAATTTTGTTGCTAGCTATTTTATGAGGCAAACATATTGCTTCAAATAAACTCTTTACATCAGTGTCCATTTCGCCAACAATTTTACAAACGATGCCATTTTCCTGGTGCAATTGAGAACTGCGAAGCCATTTCAGCAAAATTTGAATTTCATTGATAGAAGGTAGATTCGACCAAAAAAGCGTAAAGCGAGGATGGAGAGGAATCTTTAAGGTTAACGATAAAGACGTTGCCTCCTTAACAGTGGGTTTGTTGAAGAAAGGATTTTCCAAAAAAGCCTTCAGTCTCTCTACAGAAACAGTAGCAGCATCCGCAGCCTTTTCGAGATCACCATTAAACATTTTTGTAATAGCCTTTTGCAAATCACATGCCCACCATTCTTCAACATATCCAGAAGGGGGCAAAGGCTTGCTATTATACAAGAAATCTCCAAAACTAATCAAAATGTCACCCAAAAACAGAATTTTCCAAACTTTATCTTTTATCTCCTTAAAACATTCACTAGAAACCCGAACAACAGAATTATCTCTTAACAAGACAATAGGCGCTTCCACACTATCAACAGGAACAGCAATCCCGCCTTTTCCAGGAAGTTCCAAACGCAATTGGGTGCCTGCAGCCAAAAACCCTTGGAGCACAAGCATCGTGGCAGGGTGAATGCCCACGGCAGCTAGACCAGTGTTTCGCGCCCTACCATATCTTAACCGAAAACCGCCACGCCTTGAAGGAAAAGAAAATATTGGACGCCCAGCAATTACGTCATCCATAAACCCGGCAGATTTTCTCTCAGATTTCTTATGAAACTCTTTCAGCCAGTCCCATCCTGGAACTTCAAGCTTCTCGATTATGGTTAAAACTTTCAATGCTCGCCCAACAACACCATCATTTACTACTCTTAGAGCCCCGCCTCTAACACGGTTAGTTTCTATCCTAGGAAGATTACGAAAAGAAGATACTTCAATGGGGTCAGATTCTGTCCCAGTAACTTCTATAGGGAGCCATTGAAGCGCCTTCCGCAGTTCTTCGTCAGAGATGTGATATTGAAAGCGTCCTACCGAACGCTCATAAAGTCTTACTTCTTCAATGAAACGAGCTATCTCTTCCTCATTCGGCTTGTAACGGTCAAGTCCAAGTAATCGCCTAATAAAATCACCAACAACCAGCGTTAGAGCTTGATCAGTGCCACCAGCAGATCTTATGGGTCCAGCAAAATAAATGGCAAGATATCGTGATCGGTCACGATTTGTCTTAATTTTGACTTGTGCAACTCCTTGTAAGGGTGCGGCTGTAAGTCCTTCTGTTAAAATTGCGAGGGCTGTGCGTATGGCTTGTTCAGCGGAGGCCTCAGCTTCCATGTGTCCAAATTTGCCGTGAACTATTTCTTCAGCGATTTTAAATGCTAACTCTTCCCTTGGAAGCTTTGCGCTTAATTCTCTGATGCTTTCTGCAACGCCTTCAGGTCCCACTAATCCTTCTACAAGATCAGCCAGATCTTTGGCAAGTTTGCATTCCACATTCAAAGTGGGGTCTAATCCTTTTTTACGAGCTTCTTCACTTATGACCAAAAGTCGTTCAAGATTATCTTCCAAATTTTTCACGTATTGTCGATAAGCATCACTCATTGGGGCCATTCAAGATTTTCTCCCCTAACCTCTTATGCCTATTAGTTTATTTTGCTTTTTTTAAACTAATGAGTCAAAACACCTAATTGCAGAACAGTTACTCCGTGTGAATTCTACACAAAAATATCATGGGCCATTTTTCTTTTGACTGACCAGTCGATCTTTGATGAGCATCCATTGCAATTTTGCTTCGCTTATCAAAACATTATTTGCAACGTGTGTGTCTCAAGTCAGAGGGACCATCACAAGCTCCACAGTTAAGTATCAAAACCTCACCTAGGTTCCTAAGTGTTGCCCATGTATACTCTTGTTCATCATATTGTGGTTCAAAATCAGGTCAAACATCAAACAAAACTTCAGCTCCTAAGCTTTTCCTTAGGGCATTAAAATAGTTTCCAAAAGCTGTCAAATGCTCCTCACACCCGAGAATGTCTTATACCCTCTATAATCTCTGCAACCTTATTTTTTACTCCAGCATCCTCGATAACATTGCCCGTCACAATGATATTAGCACCAGCAGAAGCCGCCGCTAATGCTTGACTTCGAGACCTTATGCCTCCTCCAACAATTAGTGGGATATCCACACTATTCCTAACGGCACGAATCATTTCACTGGGAACCGGTTTTTTTGCACCAGAACCCGCCTCCAAATATATGAAGTGCATACCCAAATACTGCCCCGCTAAAGCATGTGCTATAGCAAGTTCAGGTTTATTATATGGAATTGGAATGGCTTTACCCACAACGCCTGCAGTGCCTCCATCACCAACAATTATGTACCCCATTGGAATCGGTTCCAAACGTGCCTTTTTGATCAGTGGAGCACCTAAGATGTGAGCACCGATCAGAAAGTAGGGGTCAATAGAGTTTAGAAGCGACATAAACCATACCGCATCAGCATAACGACTTATACCAGTTACATTATTTGGGAAAAGAATTATAGGGATTTTGACAGTGCGCTTGACAGTTCTGACAACATCGTCTAAGTGGCCAACAGAAAAAAAAGTTGAACCGCCAATCATAATCGCTGAAGTCCCGCTTAATTTTGCTTTGCCAGCAATTCTTGAAGCTTGAGGAGGCGTAACCTTTTCAGGATCTATGAGGGTTATGTGAATGGTTCCTTCAGACCTGATTTTTTCAAGCAAATATTTCTCCACGGGTCCAACCATAAGGTCTTACCTCACTGGAAATTCTTAGATTCTGGTGGCCGTGTTTTCTTTGGACCGCTGTAGATTGAGTCCGTGAACATGCAGTAAATGTCAATTTCAGCTTGTGCAGGCTTTACCTGAAACTCTTGTTTTAACCCGCAACTACTGCAACCTACAACTGCACGGTTTTGTTCACGAAAGATTTCAACCCTAACAGTTTCTTTTCCACATTTAGGGCAAGAGAAGAATTTAGGCAAATGCTTCTTGGGAATTCGAACAACTTTTCTTCTTCTCCGCCCCATATCAAACTCCTTCTATATTTTAAGGTTACATGCCTTTGATATTTATGTTTGCCCTTAAATACTTGCTTACAAAATAAACAATAAGGATGATGTTTCCATGGAATTGACATCTTCAGTCTTAAACTTGGATTGGGTAGAAGTAGAAACAAAGGTAAAGCGATTCATAAAAGATTATTTTGAGAAATCAAACGCAAAAGGAATCGTTGTATCATTATCAGGTGGAATAGACAGCTGCACAGTGGCTGCACTCTCTGCTTTGGCTATAGGCGGAGACAAAGTTTTGGGACTAATGTTACCAGAAAAAGAAACACACCGCCCCCAAGATGTTAAACATGCGAAACTGATTGCCAAGAAATTCAACTTTAAAGCAGTAAAAATTGACATAACCTCCACTTTAGAAGCCTTTTACAATTCAATACCAATTTTTGACAATACGGAAAAATTGTGTAAAGGCAACATAAAAGCGCGAACACGAATGATTTATGCCTACTACTACGCAAATAGGCTTGACATGATTGTTTGTGGAAGCTCAGATAAGTCGGAAACTATGATTGGATATTTTACGAAGTGGGGAGACGTAGCCGCAGATATATCGCCAATAATGGACCTATACAAAACACAGGTTCGCAAACTTGCACAACGCATAGGTATACAAAAGGAAATAATCACAAAGCCATCTTCACCAGGATTGTGGACCGGGCAAAGTGCAGAAAGAGAACTTGGTATAAAATATGAGAAGCTGGATCTTGTCCTTTACGGGCTGGAACATTTCATGAAAACAGAAGAAATAGCAAAGCAGTTGCATGTGAAGAAAGAGGTGGTGGATGGTATAAGGCGAAGATGGCTCTTCACAGAACATAAACGGAGAATGCTATTAACAACAAAACTCCAATATCGAACAGTGGGAACAGATTTCAGATTACCACGAAATCAATGTTAAATGAAGGAGATGTAAAAATGAAAGAGGAAATTAAGATAGCTCTTGCACAAATAAGTTGCAAACTGGGGGATAAAAATGTAAACATAGACAAGATGCAGAAAGTTGCGTCTAAAGCAAAAAGACATGGAGTAGATCTTGTAATTTTTCCTGAACTTTCATTAACAGGCTATGTGGTTAGAGACCAAATTTATGAGTTGGCGGAAATAATACCAGGACCATCAACCACAGTGGTAGCAGACATAGCTAAAAAGACCAAAACGCATATTATTTTTGGTATGGTTGAATTAAGCGAAAAAACGCAAGCAACAATCTATAACAGTGCTGTTTTAGTTGGTCCAGAAGGCTTCATTGGGAAATATAGAAAAATATATCTTCCAACGCACAGTGTTTTTGAAGAGAAAAGATATTTCCGTCAGGGATATCAAACTGAAGCGTTTGACACACCTCTCGGAAAAATTGGTCTAATCATATGCTATGACATCTTCTTTCCAGAAGTGAGTCGATTAACACGTTTGAAAGGTGCACAATTGATAGTTTGCATTTCTGCTTCTCCAGCAACACGGAGAACATTCTTTGAAGCATTAACAGTTGCAAGAGCCATGGAGAACACTGCTTTTCTAGCATATGTAAATCTAGTAGGCATTGAAGATGGGCTACAGTTTTGGGGAGGAAGTAGACTTGTTGGACCTAATGGAAAAATCCTTGTGCAAGCGAAGTATGATGAGGAAGACCTTGTGATGTGTGATGTCAATTATATAGACATAAGACCTGTAGAAACATTTGTTCCTACTTTGAAGGATTTACGCCCAGAACTCTTTGATGAAATGAAAATCTACGCAGAAAAATTGTAACGTAACATTTTTTATGTTCTCTTAAGCCTTTTTGTCGCCTTTTCTATGCGATTCAAAGCATCCTCTAACTGTTCATAAGCCGCTGCATAGGAAATTCTTATGTGACCTTCACCCTGCTTACCAAAAGATAAGCCAGGAACTGTAGAGACATGTGCTTCTTCCACTAAAAATTCCGCAAATCTTTCAGAAGACATGCCAAAATGTTTTATGCTCGGAAAGACGTAAAAAGCCCCCTTTGGCAAGGCACAGCTAAAGCCATCAATTTCATTAAGCCTTTTGTGAAGCAGATGCCTCCTCTTATCAAATTCTTTCACCATCTCATTCACAAAATCTTGTGGACCATTCAAGGCGGCAAGGGCAGTATACTGTGCCAAAATGTTCACGCAAGCCACAGAATACTGATGCACAAGCCATAAAGGAGAAACCAGTTCTTCTGGTCCATAAACAAAACCAACTCGCAAACCAGTCATTGCATATGTTTTAGAAAGTGAATTAACGACAAGAGTACGCTCACGCATTCCTGGGAATGTAGCAACACAGTAATGGTTAGCATTATCGTAAACTATTTTCTCATAAACCTCATCAGATATCACAATAAGGTCATTTTCAACCGCAATTTTTGTAATGGCAGCCATTTCATCAAAAGAAAGAACAGCACCAGTTGGATTGTTCGGATAATTTAGAATCATCACACGTGACTTATTTGTGACGAGTGACATCACGTCTTCTGCAGAAGGCTTAAACCCATTCTTTTCCAACAAGGGAACATGAACAGGTGTGCCACCGGCTAAAGCAACACTCGGAGCATAGCACACAAATCCCGGATCAGGAATTAAGACTTCATCACCAGGATTTACTAACCCCATTAGTGCTGAAAAAATCGCTTCTGTGGCACCAACGGTCACCAAAATTTCAGAAGTTGGCGAGTAATTAAGACCATAATCGCGATACGCCTTTTGAGTCAAAGCTTCTAAAAGCTCAGGGATGCCATTTGTTGGAGCATAATGCGTTTTACCTTCTTGTGCTGCTCGCCATCCAGCCTCCAACACGTGTTTGGGAGGGCTGAAATCGGGTTCTCCTACGCTTAAATTGATAATGGTAGGCATTTCTTTGGCTAAAGAGAAAAATCGGCGAATTCCAGAAGGTTTTACATTTTTTAGGCGTGTTGCGGGTTTGAAGTTTAAAGCCAATAGATTCTCCCTCTTATCCATTGTTTACCCAAGAATAAAATGTTTACGTTGCCAAGTTTGGACGTTCAGTAATTCGTTAACCTTAAAAAGGCAGCAGGTATACAAAACTGTATTCATTAGAATAGGGCAAGAAGTGAGCAGTTTGAAGTTGAAAGAAAGTGTACAAACATTGGTAATAAGTTCACTAAACGATCCCATTACCAAAATTCTTGCGAAAAACAGTCACTTAACAAAAATTCAACTTGAAACAATGCTTATTGATATTTTAGCTGAAAATATAGCGGGAAAACAGTTAAAATACGATGAAAAAGCCAATTTAAGGCTAATGAAGGCAAAATTAAGCCGAGGATCGTTTAACAGAACCCTAAAACAGGCAAAAGAAAACGTCATAAAATCTATATATACTGTGCTACTTTTAGGGTACCTAGGTGTCTTTGAAAGCACAACTTTGGACCCCTACCTCGAGATAGCAAACAAACTGCAAAAATATATAGAAGCCTATAAGGACATGCCAAACCAAAGCGTAGAACAAAGTGAACCCCAAAGGATCATAGAAATAATAAGAGAAGAGCTT
>CAZAXN010000021.1:0-32610 GCA_964489195.1 uncultured Candidatus Bathyarchaeia archaeon | reverse complement strand
AGATACTTGGCTGCTTCTTCAAAGCTTAAATGTGGCTTTTCTATAGGCGGCTCATACCGGCGCTCTTTCTTGTTAACAGAACCCCAATTTTTAACCCAAGTGGTCTCTTCGATATTTTCGTCTCTTCCACTCCGCAAGTCCTGTCCAGTAAGGTATAGGTGAATAGAAACTGCTGCTCTTTTTCCCGCGCCAACAGCTTCAATTATGCTTGCTGGTCCAGTAGCTACATCTCCGCCAGCAAAGACCCCGGGGATTTTAGTTTCCAAAGTTAATGGATCAACTTTTATTGAAGGTGATCGGGATTCCTTATCCCAAATTTCTTGCGGTATACAAGAGGTTTCGGCTATTTGTCCAAGAGCTGGAATAACCATGTCAACTTCGTATTGGTGTTCTGAAAAGCTTATGGGCACTGGACGTCTTCTGCCACTTTCATCTGGCTCACCTAATCGCATCCGCAAGCATTCAATAGCTTTAACCTTGCCATTTTCGCCAATAATCTGTTTTGGAGCAACAAGAAAATAGAATTTTACATAATCCTTCTCGGCTAATTCCACTTCGTGAGGAAGTGCCGGCATTTCTTCCCGTGAACGTCTATACAAGATTATGACTTCTTTTGCACCAAGTTTTTTGGCTGTTCTTGCAGCGTCTATGGCACTGTTTCCGCCACCTACAACAGCCACTCTCTCTCCAATATCAACATGTTCGCCCAAAGCGATTGCTCTCAAAAAGTCAACCGCGTTTACAACACCCTTCAAATTTTCACCTGGCACATTTAATTTCATGCCAAGCTGCGTTCCAATAGCCAAGAAAATTGCCTTATATCCATCCTTACGCAAACTTTCAATTGTTACATCTTTTCCAAATTCTACACCAGTTTCTATCTCTACACCTAAATCTTTGATGTAGGCAATTTCGTTTGCAACCACAAATTTTTCAAGACGAAAATCTGGGATGCAATAACGCATCATGCCACCAAGCTCTGACATACGCTCAAAAACTGTAACTTGATAACCGAGCTTCGCAAGTTCATAGGCAGCTGTTAATCCTGCTGGACCTGCACCTATTATGGCAACTTTTTCGCTATGTTTCTTCTGTATAGGTTCTGCTTTGACTCTTCCTTGCTCTCGTTCCACATCTGCAACCATTCTTTTTAGGGCACGTATGGCAACTGCTTGATCAACATTTGACCTTGCACAAGCATCTTCACATGGGCTGAAGCAGACTCTTCCACAGATTGCTGGGAATGGCATGTCTTTTCTTATGATTTCCACGGCTTCTCGAAATTTTCCTTTTTGAATTAACGCTACATATGCTTGAACATTTACGTGTGCTGGGCATGCACTGCGGCATGGTGGTAGTTGTCTCTTCACATTTGTTGTGTTTTTACTTGACATTGTTAAACCAGCTTATGTAGAATATTACCCTTCGCTGCGAAATATATTAATTCACCTAAATCAAATATAACGCAAACTTGACATACTCAAACGGTTCAAAATTCCATATAGAAAAAGGGGGAAATTTGGTTATTCGCGCAGTCTTCCTTCTAATTTGTTGACCCACTTGTTATATTCTCTTGAACCCAACAGGCTCTTTAGCTCCTGCTCTAAGACCAATGAGTTCTTTGGTTTTATCTCTACAATCCAGCCTTCACCATACGGGTCTTCGTTTATTACATGTGGCTCATTTTTGAGTTTCTCATTAACTTTTGCTATCTTACCGCTTACTGGTGCGTACAGGTCGAACATGAACATCCAAGTTTCTGCAACACCGAAAGGCTCCATCTTATTAATCTCTTTTCCAACAGCTTCAGTCATTATATGAGCTATCCCTTTCAAATGTTTCTGTGCATAATCGGATACGCCAACGCGGATGTTTCCTTCAGGGGTTACTTGAGCCCATGTGTGTTTTGGCGTGTAGAGCAAGAGTTCTGGGGCTAGAAGGAGTTCTTTACGTTTTTCGACTGGTATTCCTTGAGTTCGCATGAGTTCTTCTAAGCGAAGGCGGATAGCTTCGGATACGAATTCTGAAATACTTCTGTAGCGTCCTGTTTTGATTGCTTCTTCAATTTCCTTTATTAGTTCTGTTCTTAGGCTTACGGTTTTCCATTCTAATGCTTTTTCTTTTTCATTCATTTTATATCAACCTCCTTTACATCTGATTCATATATAGCGTAAGAGCACAATATATATTTAGTGCATATATTTTATTTAAAGTAAATACTACGCCACGCGAATGAGAACCGCGATTTTAATTTGTGGAATACGATACTCTTTCGTGTATTGCTAACACTTCTTCTTTATTCTACCAAAATCCGACAAATTCCACATGCGCTCATGCACATAGTATACAATCGTTTTAACAACAAGCTCCGTAATGCCAACCATAGTCCCTAACGCTAAATCTTTGCTGAATACAAAAACCAAGAATATTGTTGTTACTGTTGCAACCAATCTCCAGGAGATGGCTTTTACCAAACTTCGAATAGGTTTCTCCATTAGCGCACTTCCCATTCAAGACTTCTATAACATTGAGTAGACATAAGTAGTTTCCTATAGAGCCAACCTGAACTGTATGATGTGGCCATAATGTAACAATATAGTAAGGCATATAAAAACAAGTGATAGTAAATACTATAAAAATGGTGAATTTTTTGGAAAGCAGAAAAGTGCAAAAAGTGGGATACTCAACAATGACTGTGTCCCTCCCAAGCGAATGGGCAAAGCAGAATCACATTAACCCGGGTGACCTTGTTTTTCTCTTACCAGAAAGTGATGGTACACTAAGAATTGTGCCAAGCCACATAGCCCAGAAAGAAGAAGCAGAAGAATACATAATAAACGCTGACGCTTGCGATGAGCATGGCTTGCTTGAGAGAATAATAGTTGGAAGCTACATTCTTGGACGAGACGTTATACGAGTAACATCTTCAACCAGAATAGGAAAAGCAAATGTTGATGAAATTCGGCGAATTGTCCGTAAACTTATAGGGTTAGGAATCTTGGAAGAAACTCCAAAAAACATTCTCTTGCAATGTTCAGTTGATCCTGCAAAATTCAAACTTGACATGTTAATTAGGCGGCTATCTCTAATCTCCTCAACAATTCTATCTGAAGCCATGCAGGCATTTCTAGAAGGAAACGATACTTTGGCTGTCGAGGCCATTAACCGTGAAGATGAAGCTGACACAATATATTATTTGGCGGTGCGTTTGCTTCTTGCTGCACAACAGAAGCCGGAAATTGCAGAACAAGTAGGCGCAACAGATGTTCTTTTCATACCTGCAACCCGTTTAATACTACAATATTTGGAATTAATTGCAGACTACTCAGAAGATATGGCTAAGAAGATTATCGACCTCGAAGTTTATCGCCGGCGGCTATCAAAAGACGTTATTGAGAAAATCTTTCATATTAGCGATTTGACACAAACTATTTTCCAGAAAGCCTTAGATTGTGTTTTCACAAAAGACTTGAGAGTTGCAAACAACGTTTTGGAAATGAAAAGTCTACTTCAAATGGAATCTGACAAACTGATCCGAGAACTGCCTGAAATTCCATATCTTAGGGCAATTATCTCTTGCTTAAACAAAATTGCAGATAAAGGTGCTACGATAGCTGACATCGCAATAAATAGGGCACTAGAACAGCCAAATAAGGATGTGGAAAACATCATCCGAATAGTAAAGCATGTGCGAACTATGCCCTTGCCGACGAAGAGGAAAATTTAAAATTAGTTATGCCATATTTGATGTAAATGTGGCGTGAAAAGGTTAATATAAACAAGAAGTAAATATTATAAATAGAAAAAGGAGGCGCCTGTTTCATGAGTGATTTTGAAGAAATAATGCGCAATATAGATGCTTTCTGCAAAGTTCTGGTCAGTAAAATTGTTGAAAACGATGAGAACAACAACATTGTAGTGGAGCCGATTGAAAAACTCATTTATGAAAAGTATGTGATAAGTGAACAGGTTGATTCAAGTTCTATAAATAGAAATTTCATTCCTCTTCCACAGCTTGAAGAGCCGTTAATTGACATTTTTGAAGAGGGCTGTTATGTCAGAATATTGATGCAATGTCGTTGCAAAGAACAGGAAGTCACAATTCATCCAAGTATTGATGGCTTGGAAATCTGCAAGCGAGAATGCCACGCAAATTCAGATGGTGTGGAAGTATGCGTTGACAAATGTAAAAAGCTAAATTTGCCTGTTAGTGAATTACAAATTGAAAATATGGCAATAAAATGTTCAAATAACGAGGTTTTTGAAGTCACAATACCGAGAAAAAGTTGCGTAAGCTAAAGCGACAAAACAGTTAGCGTGAAACTACATCCTTTCGTTTTATTCGGATTCTGCATGCTTCTTCTCCAGAACATTTTGAGCATGTGTAGAGAACGTCAAATTCACTTTTTTCAGGGTCAGAAGGGTTCACTATAAAGACGAAACATTCATCCCCCTTACTGATTAGTGCTCCGCAACAGAAGCATTTGTGCTCTGTTAAAGCAACAACTTTCATTCTTCTTCCCAGAATAACATGTGGGAAACTTTCATTCTTAACATTTTCCATGGCAAAACAAGAAAAATAATGAAGCTAAAAAGAAAAAACAGAATAAAGTTTCTTGAACCAATTGCAGGTATCTTATGTAATTTTACCTAATATTCTATCCAATCGCACTTTATGGAAGTCAATTGCAAGTTCTTTAGGATCTATTCCTAACGCCAAGCTTAAAAGTTCGGAATAGTGAACCACAGGTATGTTATATTCCTCTTTGTAAGTGGATTTTATAAGCATCTGTCCAAGGTCTAAAGTCAAGAAGCAGAAAGGACAAAGAGTGACTATGCAGTCAGCACCTGCTTTCGTGGTATTAATTATTTTGTCACGGGCAATCGCCAAAGCGACATCATCAGCATATCCTCTCAACAGTCCTCCACAACATTTCAACTTATTTCGGTACCAAATGCTTTTAGCACCTAATGCCTCAATCAAATCATCAAAGACATGGGGACGTTCTGGGTCGTCAAACTTCAAAAGTGCACTTGGTCTAAGCAGGTGACATCCGGAAAATGATGCTACTTTGAGACTGCTTAGGTCTTCGGTTACATTTTTCTTTAAACGTTCTAAACCGATGTCCTCTATTAAGACCTTTAAATAATGTTTCACTTCTTTAGTTCCTTTGAACTCTTCACCAGCGTTGGATAAGATTTCATTTACTCTTGCTTTCAGTTTCGGGTTCTCTTTTAATAAGTTGTTTGCCATGGCTAGCGACTCGAAACAGCCAGTGCATAAGGTCACTATGTCTAGGTCAGCTTCTTCGGCTACGCAAATGTTGTGTGCGGCGATTGCTAGGCTAGTTTCTGTGTCTATGGATTGTAGGGGTGGTGGAGCACAACATGTCATATTGTCCAAATCTACGAGTCCTATTCCTAGTCTTGTTAGAGCTTTTCTCGCTGATGCTTCATAATGTGGTTGACGGGCTGGTATTGTGCATCCTAAAAAGAGCGCATAACTTGTCATTATGGTCCTTCCTTCTTCAATTGTATTTTATCAAATCCTGTGGTGGCTAGGATCTTTTTCAGTGCATCTAAGCCTGCTGTTCTAAGCTGTGGCAATCCATATTCAGGCCTTTTCTTTTCCACAAATTTAGATATCGGAACTATGCGTCCTTCATTCATCAGTCCATTTGCAAATTCAGAGTAAATGTTTGGGATGTATCCTTCTTCGATGGCTATGTTTCTCAGCGCATAAATGACATCTGCTATTTCGACTTTCTGTGGACATCTCTCTTGACAATTATAGCATGAACTGCACAACCAGATAGCGCTGCCTGATAGAACTTCTTTTTTCTGTTCCAATAAGGAGAGTCTTATCACGTCTCTTGGATTGTAGCGTTCTGTGACTTTGGCTACTGGACAGCTACTGGCGCATGTCCCACATTGATAGCATAACGCTATTGTTTCGCCACCTAATCTGCGTCTTATCTCGTCAGTAAATGTGGCTCCAGATGTTTTTCGCTCTTTTTCATGCTCCATCCTACTTTCTCCTTCCATGAACTCACATTAATTGTAGTGGACCTAATTTTTCCAATTTTTCAGTCATCATTTGTGCTGCTTCTGCAAATTTGTCTCCTTCAATGAAAATCATATAGAACATTTCTAAACGTTCTGGCTCTATGCCATACTCTTTTAGCAAAACTTTTGCGAGATCTACCTTCTTTTGGGCTTTTTGACTGCCCACCTCGTAGTGGCAACCGTCATTCTTGCATCCCACGACCATTACTCCCTGGGCACCAGCTTTGAAAGCCTCTAAGAATTGTTCAACCCTCAAGATGCCAGTGCAAGGAACCTTCATGACTCTTACATTGGCTGGATACTGCATCATCGCCATGCCAGAAGAGTCTACAGCTGCATGACCACATTCGGAGCAGCATAACGCTAGAATCAAAGGCTTTGCCGTGCCATTTACCGACAACAACCCTTTCATCTGCGCTGACATTTGGTTTGATCGTGAATGGCGAAGTTCAATTGCATTCAAAGGACACGTGCCTACGCATATGCCACATCCTTCACATAAGAGATCTGACACTTGTGCAACAAAATGTTCCTTATCGTTGGACACTAGGCTGATGGCGCCATAGGGGCAAGTAACAGGGCAGAACTCGCAGTCGCCACAGTAGTCTTCATTAACCACAGCTGTTCTTTGGTCTTTAACTATTTTCTCGGCTGACAAGAATTTGGCAGTTTTCACCGCTGCTGAATGCGCATGCAAGGAGGTTGTCGGCGCGTCCTTTGGAAACGTGGCACCTCCGCAGAGAAACACTCCTTTAAGCTTAGTCTCTGTCGGTCTCAACTTAGCATTATATTCTTTGAAGAAACCATCTTGGTCTAATTCGACGCTGAGGATTTTGGCAAGCTCTTTAGCATCTTCGGAGGGAACCATGGATGTTGCCAAAACCACTAGGTCAGCTTCCAACTCTAAAAGTCTATGTAGGATTTCATCTTCAACATCGACGATTAATAAGTTTGCTTCAGGATCATGCGAGATTTCAGCAGGTCTTCCCTTTACGAATTTTACGCCCATGTCCCTTGCACGTTCATAATAGTATTCATGCTCTCTTCCCGTGGTTCTTATGTCAATGTAGCATATTGTAACATCCGCATCTGGATGGGCAGATTTGATTAATGTGGCATGTTTTAGGGAAATCATGCAGCATATGCTTGAGCACCAAGGATTCCATCGCCTATCACGTGAGCCAACACATTGTACTATGACAATTCTTTTGGCGGGTTCTTTGGTTGAGGGCCTAACTATTTTGCCGCCTGTGGGACCAAAACTGTCGATCATTCTTGCAAGTTCAAGATTTGTTATAACATCTGGGTACTCACCGTAATGATATTCTTTTATCACGCTGGGGTCATATTCCTGAAAGCCTGTGGCAATTATTATGCCTCCAACATTAAGCGTTATTTTCTCGCTTTTCTGGTCTAATTCTACTGCTTTGGTTGGGCAAATTTTGACGCATTTGGCACATTCATGAAATTTGCAGACGCTTTCGTCAATTACGTAAACTGGCGGATACACTGCAGGGACATTCATATAAATTGCTTTACGTTTTTTCAGTTTTGCATCGTATTCATCTGGCACTTCCACAGGACAAACCGTAGCACAAAGATCACATCCAACGCATTTTGTCTCGTTCACGTAGCGTGGTTTTTTCTCGACAGTAATCTTGTAGTTTCCAGGAACTCCCTCTACATTCACAACCTTTGAATTAGTCATTATATTTAAGTTTGGAATCTCTGAAAATCCTGAACGATACACGCATTTTCTCGACGTGTGAGTTACTGTCTTGACATCTGAAGCAGGAGATTGTATACAAATAGCGCAATCATCCGTTGGGAAGAATCTGCCTGCGCGCGCTGCTAAGCCGCCTAAAAACGGCGTTTTTTCAACCAAGTGTACTTTGAAACCCAGATCCGCCAGATCCTCAGCTGCCTGCATTCCAGCGATACCCCCACCTATGACAAGGACAGATTTAACTGCTGGAAACTCTACTTTATCAATTGGTTCAAGAAGCTTTGCACGTTCAATAGCTGCTAAAAGCATGGCTTTGGCTTTTTCCGTTGCTTCTGATGGGGTGTCTCGGTGAGGCCATCCGCAATGATCTTTGAGATCTATTACTTCTACCAGATACGGGTTAAGACCAGCTTTTTCGGCAGCTTTAACAATGCTTACTTCGCTAAGTTTTGGAAGAGTTTCTGCAACAACTATTCTGTTTATTTTTTGGGTTTTAACAGCGTCTGTTATGGTTTTTAGTCCTTCGCCACGCCAGAACTCGTTTCCTTTTACAACAAGCGTTACGCTGGAAAGTTGTTTCACGAAGCTTGTTATAGCGTCGAAGTTCAGGATTTTGGCAAGTTCTCCTCCGCAGTCGGATAGGAATACTCCAATTTTAGCTTCTTTCAATCGTCATCCCTCATCTTTTCAAGGTTTTTAACAGCCTTTTCTGGCTGTCGTAAATTTCAACTGTCAGAGGCATTTGTCCAGTAGCAAAGTGCGTTGCACAAGCAAAGCATGGGTCATAAGCCCTAAACGCCATCTCCACCATATTCAATACTCCATCAGTAACTTTTCCTTTGCGTATTAAGCCCTTAGCCGCATTCTTTATTGACATGCAGATTCCAGGCACATTGTGAGTTGTCGCCACTATCAAATTGACTTTTTTGGCCAACGCCTTTTCGTCCAGCTGATAATGATGTATTAATGTGCCTCTTGCAGCTTCAACAATGCCTACGCCTTCGCCCGGTTTTCCAGGCTTGTTTCTAATGTCTTTCCCAGTTATATCTTGGTCAGTTACGAGTTCAAGGGCTCTTTCAGCAGCGTAAAGTAGTTCGATAAGCCTAGCCCAATGATAAGCCAAAGTGTTGTGGACTGGTTTTCCACCTAGGGTCTTGTACATGCGCTCGTATTCTGCATGAGCCAATGGAGTTGCCATTCCATCTGCAGCATTAAGCCTTCCAAGTGGGCCAACTCTATAGACACCGTTTTCCAACCCATCTACAAAGCCTTTCCAGCCTACTTTTCTGAGATATGGCAGTTTAACATAAGTCCATGGCTCAACATGTTCCTCTATTATGTTTAAATATTCTTTTGGAGAGAATTTAACGAATTCTTTTCCATGTGGGTCGACGACTCTGACATTACCGTCATAGAAGTTGACCTTATTGTTTTTGTCGACTAACCCCATATAATAGGTTTTTAGCGTATACGACTCACTTGTTATTAGTTTTACATATTCTGTGTTTTTGAGGACTATATCGTCAAAAAGCTTGAGGGAGAACTTAGCAAACTCAAGGCAGCTTCGCACCATCTTCTCGATTTCTTTTCTCTCCTCTCCGGATAATCCCTTTGCAATTCCGCCTGGCACGCATGCGCTCACTGGGTGGGTTGCCTTACCGCCTAACATCTCGGTTATTTTCTGTCCATAGGCTCTATGCTTAATGACTTCTTTGCCTATTTCAAGCCCAGCTTTTTCTATAACGCCTAAAACATTTCTTTTTTCCGGTGGAGCATCTGGTCCTACCACGAAGTCTGGTCCACCAAGATAGTAAAAGTGTAGCGTGTGGTCGTACAGGTAGTAGCCACAGTACATCAGTTCTCTGAGTTTTTTGGCTGTTTCTGGTGGTTCCACATTGAAGGCTGAGTCTAGAGCCTTTGCACCAGCCATGTGGTGGGCTACAGGGCAAACTCCACAGATTCTTGTTGTTATTATAGGCAGATCTTCTGCCCTTCTTCCCTCGCAGAATCTTTCGAAACCGCGGAGTTCTGGAACTTGAAAGTAGACTTCATCTACGTCTCCGGCGTCATTTAGAAATATTGTTATTTTTCCGTGGCCTTCCAGTCTTGTTATTGGGTTTATGACGATTTCTTTCATTTCATTATCCTCCTCCGCAGAATCGAGTTTGCAAGCGAATATTTGTAAAAGGTTCCAACCGGGTCAACGATTTGCTCGATGACTTTTGGGTCTGTTGCTATTGAGGCAAAGGCGCTTATCATGGCTGCACCTTGGTCTACCACTCTTGGGGCAGGACCGCCACATCCAGTGCATGGTATGTTTGCGTTAAGGCATTGCGCGCCACATCCGCCACGAGTTGCAGGACCCATGCAGATTACTCCTTGGTCTAAGAAGCATGTTTTGAAGTCATCTTCTATTTCGTAGATTCTTTTTACTTGGGTTATTTTTCTGTCCTTTTTTTCTCTTGGGCATTCGTCGCAAATGGATTTGTTTAGGAGGAGACTTGAGCCTTTAGGTGGAAGTTTGCCGCTGAAAATTGCCTCAACAGCTTCGAGTATTCTTGGCACGGGCGGTGGACAACCCGAAATGAAGTAGTCAACATCCACTGTTTGTGCTAAGGTTTTAACTGTATCGTAGAATTCTGGGAGTTCAAGTTCTCCTTGTTTGACTTTGTAGTTGGTTTGTGGGGTAATTCGCTGTGGGTTTTTCGTTGAAGGAGTTTCAAAGTATGCTCTTTCAAAAATTTTATTCTTATTCCATAAGTTTCCAAGACCTACCACACATCCGTCACATGCGCATGAGCCGAATGCCACGAGTACTTTTGATTTTTTTCTTAGGAGCTTTGCCATGTGTTCGTTTTCTTCGGTTCTTATGGCTCCGTTGAAGAAACATGCATCGATGCTTTTATCTGGCATTGCTTCAACATCTTTGTATTTAATGTCTAGAGCTACTGGCCAGAAAACTATATCTGCTTTTGCTACGACGTCTAGAATTTTTTCGTTAATGTCCAAGACGGCTATTTCGCAGCCTCCGCAACTGGCTGCCCAGTAGAAGGCAACTTTAAGCTTCTCCATTTCATCACCATTCTAATAGTTTAATGAAGCTAGAATATTGCAGCTTCTATAATTTAAATTTAGTTGTTGGTAAATAGAAAATTAACTATAGAATTTTTATGTTATGGTTAGGTGAAATTTAACAAAATAGAAGCAGATGAGCCTGTGATTCACGTCTTCTTGTTTTTCAGTTTTGAGCGTTTTCTAGCTTTTAGCTGTGATAAGCATTTCCCATTAGTTCCAATAGAAGCGGTTTCAACCCGGTAAAGGCGAACTAAATTCTTCGAGCGTACTTGTTTCTTTCGTTATAACTAATAAGTTTTTTAAAGGTAAAAAGCTTATAATTTTTGTTATGAATAACTCAAACCATAAAAATCGTTGGTGAGGCCTTTGGAAAAGCTTGACAAAAATGACAGAAAAATTGTTTCATTACTTATGGAAAAACCCGACATGACACAAACTGCAATAGCAAACCATTTGAAACTGTCGCAGCCAGCTGTTTATTCAAGAATACGGCGCTTGAGGGACTCTAGGATGATCACTAGAATAGTCGGTGTAAACCTAAAGGAGACAAATTTACATATGGTGAAAGTGGAGATAACTGCTAAAGAGCCGTGGAAAATAGTGGAATTTTTCGATAGGTGCCCGATGTTCATTAATGGATTTATTATCTCTGGAAGGCATAATCTGTGTCTCTTTTTTGCAAGCGAAAAACTACAAGCAATCGAGTGTTGTGTTAATCATAACTTAAGGAAAAACTCTGAAGTCCTAGATGCAGAATCTAATGTGGTGATAACCCCTGTCAGGGATTTTGTTGTTCCACTTACGATTTATTCTGAAAAGCAAGAAAAATCTCCTTGTGGAAAAAAATGTGCAGAGCAGCCTTGTTATCCAGATGGAAAATGCTTAGGATGCCCTGCCACAGAATTCTACAGAGGAAAACTTTTATAGTTACCATGATGCCCGAACGGAAACAGTTTACCTAATATTTCTTCATTCGCTTCGCTTTATTAAAACAAAGAGAAAAAAGCAAAAAAGGGGAATTGGTTAGAAATTGACTATCCGTTCGTAATCAAAGATTAAGTTAATTATTTCACTGTAGTCTAAGATCTTTACTTCTTTGTAAAGTAGTTTTGTTAAGCCTCGTAACTCAACATCTCTCTTAGTCGCGTAGATTGGAATACCCTTTTTTATAGCGTTTATCATAGACTCATCTTTTCTTCCTTTACATCCATAGTAAACTGCGTCTTGTAGCAAGCAAATTCCGATCTCGTCGCCTTTATGCTCTAAAGCCAACTGAATGCCCATCGAGTCCATGTCAGTTATGAAATAGAGAATCTTAGTCATAACTATCACCTAAAATGTTAAAGTGACATCAGCCTCTGCTATTATTTTGAGGATTTCATCGCGTTCCTTTACTATCACACCGTCAATTAGGTCTTCCTCAGTCAATCCACGTTCTAATAATGCAGTCTTGTCGATGTGGACAAGAAGAGGCTTAGCTTCTTCTAGCATGGGTCTTGAAAGGAACTCCAAGTGACGTTTGTAAAGTGTCATATCTGTTTCTTTCAAAAAGGCGTATACGCTATCTCCAAGAGAGACGACCGTGGTGTCTGATGTGCTGACCGCAACAGCTACTCGTAAGCCTTCAGCTGGAAACAGTGACCCATGAGGTGGTTTCCTTAATATTACAGCAATTTTTTTAGACATATGCATATTCTCCTAAAAGACCACTAGAAATCTGTCGGATCCTTCCACCATCTCTGCAATGTCAGGTGTTCCGGCTTTTGTAGCGCCTTGTATGGTGTCCTTTGTTCCTCTAACAAGCATGCATAACGTGCATAAGCGTACTTCAACCCCTTTCGCTATTAACTCTCTGAACTGCTTCTCGATGTTAGTGACTCCTGGGACTTCCTTTTGAATCGTCATAACGCAATTGACAGCGTCCATATAACAGAAAATCTTGACTTTAATGCCTTTTGCCAAAGCTGCTTTTGCCAATTCAACTACGGTTTCTGAGCTTTCAGACTGGTATGGACCAGAAAAGAACAGAAAGCTGATAGTTGCCATTGTTATTTCCTCATTAACAGTATATATGCTGTCACCCAACAGCCGATGATTATAGAGAACCCTGCGATTATGCTGCCTATTGCAAGTTGAGGCACTCCACTAAGTATGTGTCCAATATTGCAACCATCTGCAGTCACTGCACCTATTCCGAGCAGTAAGCCACCAATGAATTGTTGCACCAGTCTTCTAGGACTGGGTGCTCGCAATTTAAATTCTCCTGCAATTCCAGCTGCTATGGCGGCTCCAATGACAACTCCAATAACAAGAAAAGTTTCCCAAGAAAGGACATTTGCATCTCCTTTGGTCAGCGTATTAAGAAACGTTGACCAGCCACCAGTGATTCCTAATGGATAATTTCGCCCTGCAGCTGCAGAAGCTGGAAACGCTATCATAGCTATTATTCCGATGACTATGCCCGTTGCCCACCATGACCAACCGCGTTTAAATATTTTTTCAGATAAGCTTCCCTCAGTTTTTTCTCTACCTTTCCTTTTCCAAGCCAAGACCCCTATTCCAATGATTGCAATCACCATAACGACAATCCATGGGTCTACACCTATTATGTTGGCGAGTGTTGGGCTTGTATTTGTAGTTGTTACAAGGGGTCCTGGTTCTGTTATAGTTATCTTTGTTGTTGTCTGTAGATATGACTTTACTTCTCTTAGTGCTCCTGAACCAGTTATGACAGCGGACATCATAAAACCTAGTAATGCAACAAAGGATCCGACCATCCCCTCTCCGACCCTGTATGTTGTTCCACTGGCACATCCTCCAGCTAAGACCATGCCGATGCCAAATATGAAGCCACCAACTATGTTGGCGCCCCAAAAGAAGGCTTTAGGATTGAGTTGTATAATTGCAAGGCTTGCCATCAGATGAAAACCTAACATTGAAACTATTATCGCTACTATGACTGCTTTTAGAAGCGTGTATTCTTTCAAAAGAATTATATCTCTGAAAGCTGAGTTCATGCAGAATCTGCCACGTTGCAATGCAAAACCGAAGAGTATCCCTATTATTAATCCTGAAAGAATAGATGTTGGTTCGATCAATGTTTCACTGTCCTATTTTATCTTTATTAGTATTTTCCACTCGCTTGCTCCTGTTTTATCTACTTTCAAAACTTCATGACCCATTTTTTTTATTGACTCTGGTATTCGTTCTGCGGACAGTGGATAGTCAATGAGAACTTCTAGTATTTCACCTGATTTCATGCTTTTTACTTTTTTCTGTGTCATCACGTCGGGATATGGACATACTTCGCCTCTAACATCTAAAGTTTCAGTCGGTTTTAATTCTCCGCTCATTTTTTTATCTCCTTTGATTATAGATTATAAGCTTTACCATAAAAATTATAATTTAAGCTTTTCTGCAGTAAATGGAAAAATTATTCAAAGACCTTGTGTTATTTCTACGCCATATTTAACGCAAACGTTAACTGCTTATAGCCTCATTTTCTCTTTGTTCTTTTTGTTCTAAATCTGTTGTTTGAGCTTGCAGTTTAGACAATTCCAAAGAGTTTCTCGAAGCGGTACATTCAGTTTCTTCTTCTTTTAGGTTGAGTGTTCCTTTAACTGTGTCGTCGTCCTGATATTTTAGTACGAAGCCCATTTTCTTCATCAGATTGATGGCTCTGTAATTGTCTGGGAGCATTATTCCATATAAAGTTTCAACTTTCATGTCTTTGCATATTTCAATGACGTGATCCACCATTTTTGTTCCTAAGCCTAAGCCTTGCCATGGATCGGCAATTATGAAGGCAATTTCGCCGCTTTTTCTGTCTGGTTCAAGACTGACTCTAACGACCCCCAATATTCTTCTTCGCCCTTGTTCGTTTAATTCTGCTACTATAGCCATTTCCCTGTCATAATCAATGTTGCAGTAGCGCACTCTAATCTCGTGTGGTGTATCCTTTATTATTTGGAAAAATCTGTAACGGATGGATTCTTCCGAGAAATTCTGAAACATTTCCAACCATAATGGTTCATCTTCAGGTTTTATTGGTCTCAGCAACACTGTTCTGCCATCTCGAAGCTTCCACAATGTTTCATACTTCTTTGGATACGGGCTTATGACAAGATGCTGATGTGGCTCAAGTTTTTGGAAAATGCGTTCTTTGTCAATTACTATGCGGGCATCAAAAGTGAAGGCTTCATTTTCATTAATAAAGAGTGGATTAATGTCAACTTCCTTTAATTGTGGAAAGTCGACAAGCATCTGGGAGAAACGCACCATAATCTCTTCCAGAAGCTTAATATTAGCAGGTGGCACATTCCTATAACCTTTCAGAAGCTGGTAAACCTTTGTTTCTTCCATAATTCTTCTAACAAGCGTCTGATTTAAAGGTGGAAGCCCAATGGCGAAATCTTTGAACAGCTCCACGCCTATTCCGCCCATGCCAAATAGAATAACCGGTCCGAAAAGTGGGTCAGTTTTGGCACCTATTATAACCTCGTAACCGCGTTTTTTAATCATAGACTGAACAGTAACGCCGAGAATTTCCGCATTGGGATTGTATTGTTTTACTCGTTGTATGATGCATTCAAAGGCTTCTCTAACTTCATTTTCACTGTTTATATCGAGGACAACGCCGCCTGCATCAGTCTTATGGGTAATTTGTGGAGACAAAATCTTAAGGACTACTGGATAACCCATCTGTGAAGCTATGGCAACAGCCTCATCTGCTGTTTTTGCAACCACAGTCTTTACCACTGGAAATTCATAATATTCCAAAAGTTTCTTTGCTTCAGTCTCATTTAACAATTCGCGATTCTCAACTGCAGCATTCCGCATTATCACCGTAATAGGACGTTTTGGCGGAGCAACATCTGCTGCAAGTTCTTCAGGGGTTTCATAAATCAACTCCAGATTACGCTTATACTGATACATGTAAAGATACGTCTTAATTGCTTGCTCTGGTGTGGAATATGTTGGAATGCTATTCTCGTTAAATATGCGATTTGCATCTTGAACTACTCCATAGCCCATGAAAGAAGTCAAAATTGTTTTGTTCTGATAACCTCTGTTTTTTATCAATTCAACAATATTTTTAGCAATTTCAACTGGTTCTGCCACAGCTTGAGCAGTATAAACAATGAGTATGCCATCCACGCTTTCATCATCTAGGCAAGCTTCAACAACCGCCCTATAACGGTCAGCCTTAGCATCTCCTAAAATGTCAATGGGATTACCCCTACTCCAGTAATGTGGCAAAAGACTGTTCAAAATTTCCATTGTTTTTGGGCTTAATTTAGCCAATTTGCCGCCTCTGGCGATAAGAGCATCTGTAGCCATCACTCCGGGTCCCCCAGCATTCGTAATTATTGCCAAGTTTGGACCTTTTGGCAAAGGTTGCGTGCCTAAAACTTCTGCGCAATTGAAGAGGTCTCCAATTTCGTCGACGCGGATTATACCTGCTCGTTTGAATGCGGCGTCATATATTATGTCTTCACCAGTCAGTGAGCCGGTGTGAGATGCAGCTGCTTTGGCGCTTTCGCTGAATTTGCCTGCTTTGACAACAATTATGGGTTTGGTTCTTGCGAAGTGTCTTGCAGCGCTCATGAATTTTCTTGAGTCTGTTAAGCCTTCAATATACATAAGGATGCTTCTTGTTTTTGGGTCCATTCCAAAATAGTCTATTAAGTCGCCGAAGTCCACATCTATCATTGAACCTATTGAGACGAAGTTACTGAAACCAATGTTTTCTTGAATTGCCCAATCCAGAATTGCTGAGCCTAATGCGCCACTTTGGCTGATGAAGGCTATGTTGCCCGATTTTGGCATTCGATTTATGAACGTTGCATTTAATTTTACACTTGGACGAATAACACCTAAACAGTTTGGCCCGATGATACGTATGCCGTATTTCTTTTTTATTTCTAAGATTTTGTCCTCTAATGCTTTGCCTTCGGCACCTATTTCCTTAAAGCCGGCACTGATTATGACTAAGCCCTTTATTCCAGCTTTACCGCATTGTTCCACTATTTCTGGAACAGTCTTAGCTGGCGTAGCGATTACTGCTAGATCTACGGGCTCATTAATCTGCTCCACAGTTTGATAGGCTTTTATGCCAAAAATTTCGTTTTTGTGAATGTTAACTGGGTAAATCTTTCCTTCAAAACTTGTTTCTGTGAAATTTTTTATTAAAGCATAGCCTACAGTGCCTTGCTCGTTGCTTGCGCCTATTATTGCGACGCTTCGGGGATTGAAAATTTTGTCAAGATAAACTGTAACCAAGCAAATATACCTTCTTCAGTCTATTATGATTTTGATTTGACGGCGAGCATTAAAACTTTATGATGCAATAATCCAATTTTCGCTTGATTATCTAAAGATTGCAAGGATTATGGCTCGGATAATCAGTGTCGAACCAATGAGCATGATTATTGCAGCCCAAAACGCAAACCATTCCACATGAGTTGCCATGTTGTTAAGAAAATTGCCTACAAGATAGCCGCTTGTCAACCAAAAGACAATATCCCCTGTTGTGTCAGCCTTTTTATTCAACGGCGAACCAGCAAAAAACCTCAATATAAAAACTCCTACGAGGAAGATGCCACAAGCAAGACAAAACTGTGAGACTGCAGAATAAACGGTTGTATGCAGTGCTGGATGTTCGGGTGCGGGAAGAACAAATCCCACTGACATATGAGGCACTTTGACAATGCCAAAGTCTAAGAAGAAATTTACAACACTATCAAAAAGTCCTGGAGTTATGACGAAGAATATGCCGAACAATACTAGGAAAAAGCCTGCTGAAAAAGCGCTAATGAAGGTTTCTTTCGTTTTTTGCGAAAAGCCTGCATTCACCCCTTTTTTCACCGCTAACTATTCTTATTTACACAAGCATATAACATTTCTTAAATACTTAATACAACAATAGTATGATGTAACAAGAGGAAAAGGTGAAAGGTATGCCGGAATGTAAAAAATGTGGCGCCAAAGTTAAAGAGGACATGAGCTTCTGCCCAAATTGCGGAGCACCATTAAGGGAAGTTGCAGCTGCACCTCAACCATCAGCGCCTACACCACCGCCTAAAGCTCATGTTAAATATGAAAAGGAAGAGAAGCACGAAAAACGGGAGAAGGAAGAGAAACATGAGAAAGGCGAATATTCATTCTTGGGACCACTTATTGGCGGAGTCATTTTAATCATAATAGGCTTAATGTCCTACTTGCAAGTGACCGGTCTCATAAACGAAGTCACTAGAGGGGTTTTGTGGGCTTTCTTCATAATTGTAGTTGGGCTATTGCTGATATTTGGTGCACTTTACGCAATGACTACGGCAAGGCGAAGATATCCGAGAACCTAAATTATCCAGCCGAAAAACAATCTGTAAAGTCTATGTTCCACTCGAGTTAGAAGCTTATCCCTTCCAATTATACGGAAATAATTTTTTCCTGCAGCCGCAATCAAATCTCCTATGTCATATCTTGGAAACATGCAGGAAGAAACTATAAGCTTACCCCATTCTCCCCGTTTGAGTTCATGCAACATTTTAACCCCATTAACAGTTTCGACTTCAAATAAATACTTGTCATAATTTGGCGAAATATATGGCAAATCTTCAAGTTGCTGCCCAAAAACACCTTCTGTAGCGCTGTAGATTTCAACAACAGGGACATTTCCATATAATCCCCTAAGCTTTGGGGCATACCTGAATTGTATTTTACGAACACTTGTGCAAAAAAGAGCATGAAACTTCCACAAATCCTTCGGCTTTTTCCCATGTTTTCTTTTGATGTATCTGGCAAAAGCCAATATAATAGGTGTCACACCCATAGTAGCAACCACATTCTCGTTTTGTGCCTTCTGATAAGCCAATTCAAACCTATTCTCCCAATCACGCTTTGTAATGCCAGCGCCTAAAGCATCTATCTCCTCTTGACATGGCACAAGGCCAACTTCATTAAGCATTGGGTTGAGCTTTGCATAAGTGCCAGAACTGTAGCCATACCTAACTTCTTGACCAGCAACAACCATACTGTGAACATTAGACGGAAAGTTAAGGTTGAGAATTCGCCCAGTGAATAATTCCCAATCTTTTTTTCTAAATGCATAATTCACCAGTGCCCTTGCTCCGCATGTGAAAATCTGTTCAATGTGAGTTTTGGTTGCTGGCAAAACCTTTGCTTTGCCAGTTGAGCCTCTAGTCATAACCCAACATAAGGCGGGCTCTGAAAGAATAGAATCATAATTTCCCTTGATTACTTCAGCAAAGTAGGGATTTAATCCCATATAGTCTATTACTGGAAAATTTTTTCTGAAATTCTCAATTGTTTTAATTTCGGATGCTTTATGAATTTGCCCGTAACGAGTTTTGCCATAGGCTTCCAATAACTCTTTCAGAACAATGTCTTGATATTGCTCTGGATTTTTTAATGATTCGTACCATGAACCAACAATAGACTGAAGAATCCCGAAATCGCTGCTTTCCTGAGACATTTCAATGCAAATTGGTCAAGTCAATTATATATGCTTCACTGCTAACCGCAAAAACCTAGAAAGTAGGGTCACTATTGGTTGATTTCAGCACTAAAAAATGGAAAAATCATAAAATTGGCATCCTACTTCTTATTCATCAAAAACTCGTGAATGGCTCTTGCAGCCTTTTTGCCAGCGCCCATAGCACTTATAACTGTGGCTTCACCAGTAACAATGTCGCCACCAGCATAAACACTTTCAATGCTTGTTTTACCATTTTCATCAGCCACTATTGTTCCCCACCTTGTTACTGCTAAACCATCAGTTGTCCGTTGAATAATGGGATTCGGCGTCCGCCCAATAGCAACAATAACCGTGTCAGTATCCATAACAAACTCTGAACCTTTCACTGGAACAGGTCTTCGCCTTCCCGACTCATCTGGAGCGCCTAACTCCATACAGATACACTCCATCTGTTTAACCCAACCCTTCTCATCTCCAATGAACCTTGTGGGTGCAGCTAAAAATTTGCAGATAATACCTTCTTCCTCAGCATTTTCAATCTCCTCTTTGCGAGCTGGGAGTTCCCCTCTTGAACGGCGATAAACGATGCAGACTTCCTCAGCGCCTAAACGTAAGGCTGAGCGTGCACTGTCCATGGCTACATTTCCGCCGCCAATAACTACAACATGTTTGCCAATTCTTATGGGCGTGTCATATTCTAGGAACGAGTATGCTTTCATAAGGTTAACTCTAATCAAAAATTCATTTGCAGAATAAATTCCGCCGAGGTTTTCACCCGGTAAACTCATAAACTGAGGCAAGCCTGCACCAGAACCGATAAAAACTGCGTCAAAACCCCTTTCCTTAAGCAGTTCTGGAATGGTGAATGTTCTACCGATAAGATAGCCAAGCTTAAGGTCAACACCTAACTTCTTAATATAATCCACTTCCGCTTGGACAATGCTTTTTGGCAGACGAAACTCTGGAATGCCATAAACCAGAACGCCGCCTGGTAAATGCAAAGCTTCAAAAATCACAACTTTATGCCCAAGCTTTGCCAAATCAGCAGCCACAGTAAGTCCTGCTGGTCCAGCACCAATTACCGCAACTTTTCTACCTGTCGATGGTGCTTTTTCTGGAACTTTGATGCCTTTTGCCCTTTCCCAATCAGCCAAATATCTTTCCAACCTGCCGATGCTAACTGGCTCGCCAACCTTGCCAACAACACAGAACTTTTGACACTGCTCTTCTTGTGGACATACACGACCGCAAATTGCTGGGAGACTGTTTTTCTCCTTAATCTTGGCAATAGCTTCTTCAAACTTTCCTTCACGCAGTAATTTTATAAAAGCTGGAATTTCAATCTCCACCGGACAACCTTGAATACACTGCGGCTTGGGACATTGTAAACAGCGGTTTGCTTCTTCTCTGGCTTGCTCTTCCGTATAGCCCAAAGCAACCTCGTTAAAGTTTCGCCTGCGAACTTCTGGTTTCTGTTTTGGTATTGGCACTGCTTCCTTCTTGATTTTTGGCTTGGGCTTATTTTCCGCCACACTTGCAGCCTCCTTGCAGTTCCCACAGAAGTGAGCTTAAGCGCTCTTCTGGGAGAAACATCCTTTGTCTTTTGATAAGCTCGTCAAAATCCACTTGATGTCCATCAAATTCTGGTCCATCAACACAGCCAAACTTCATTTTTCCGCCTACACTTACTCTGCAAACTCCACACATTCCCATTCCATCAACCATTATAGGCATCAGAGTCACTACAGTAGGGATTCCAAATTGCTTTGTGAACTCGCTCACATTTTTCATCATAACAACTGGTCCCATAGCGACGCAGCGGTCAAACTTCTCATTTTTTAGAATTTCTTTCAAGAAGTCTAAGCCCTTATACCCTTTAGAACCATCATCAGTTGCCACATAAAAGCTGTGGCTTAAGGCTTTCACTTCTTCCTCAAAGAAAAGTAGGTCCTTTATCCTTGCACCGATCACAGTTGTGACGATGTTTCCTGCTTCGATTAACGCTTTTACTTGCAAAAGCATAGGTGCAATCATTACTCCACCACCAACACAGAGAACTTTTCCAAAGTTTTTGATTTCAGATGGATTACCAAGAGGTCCTGTAATGTTCCATATATAATCGCCTTCTTTTAAGAGGCCAAGCTGCTTTGTTGTTTTGCCAACCTCATTAAAGGCAAAAGTGATTGTTCTTTTCTCCGCGTTGTATCCTGCAATTGTGATCGGTATTCTCTCACCTTTTTCATTTATGACTATTATTATGAATTGCCCAGGCTTGGCTTTTTCAGCAATTTGTGGGGCTTCAACTTCAAACAACTTGATTTTTGGAGCAAGCTCCTTGTTAGCTACGATTTTATACATGGGTTTTAGCCTCCGCTTTCAAACGTTTTAAAGGTGGCATAGCTGCAATTTTGTTGAAAAACTCGTCCAATTTTTGATTAAAATCATTAATACATCTTGGTGAAGCTTCAAAAAGCTGGAATCGCTCCTGCAAACTCGTCTTTTTTAATAAATCTATCAGAACATTCATGTTTCTTTCCGCTGTGTCTCTACCCTCCTGAAGTTTACAATCTTCAGCAGAGCAAACAACTGCCATAACTCCGTCGAAGCCACTGTACAATGCATTGATAATATGAACTGGGTCAAGTGCTTTAAAACATGGAACTTCTAAAGAAACTGCATTTTTCTTCGAAAGGTTTTCAGCATTATCCAAACTTGAGAATTCAGCCCATTGACAGCAAAAGACAAGAATTACTGGAAACTTACCAACTTCCTTTAGTTTTTCTGCTGCCTGTCCATAACGGTTCAGAACATTTTCGAATTCGAAACCCTTGACTTGAATTGCATGATGTGGACAAACTAGGGCGCATGCTCCGCAACCCATGCAATAGTCCAAAAGTATTTTTGGGGTTGCAAATGCTTCCGCTTCTATGGCTTTATATGGGCATATGAAGACACATTTATCGCAGCCTACACACTTTTCCGTTTCGTAAATCACTTTTCTAGAGTATTTCACAACTTTGATAGCATCTTTTTTAAAACCTAACTGTTCCAGAACTCTTCCACTCAAAAATAGGCGTCTTGTATTAATCTTTGTCCCTTCCTTGAAGCGGCAAAATTCGTCTTCACATTGTATTGAAACAATATTCTTTACGCCACTGTTCAGAACTTTGAAGATGAACTCTGTCGGGATGCGTCCAGAACAAGGCAAACGTAATGGGAGATAATTCTTTATGCTTAAGTCTTGGTCTACCAAAATTTCCTCAACTTCACAAGTTGAAGGAGAGTTTCCGCGACACATGAAAACAAGCGTGTCAGCCTTAACCTTTTTTCTTAAGCAATCAATATAATTAACTAAACTTGCATAATCGTAATAAACCATTTCGATGGCAAAAACAGGACATGCACTGTAACATATTCCACATACTTGACATTTTTGCAAATCAATTTCAACTTTGCCAGTTTCTGCATCCTTTTTTATTGCTTCATAGGGACAGATGGAATGACAAATTGAACATCTACTACAATAATCTTGGTTAATACTCACTGCGGCAATGCATTTTTCACTCATTCTAACACTTCCCCGATGTTACTGTCTTATCATTTACAGTTGACTTACGATTGACTTTTTAGAAAGTTTGAAAATAGATTCCGAACAATATAATACTTTTGTAACTTCTTTACCTTTTGTAATATGGACGCTTAATAAAACCGTAAGCCTCCAAAGCAGCAGTTATACCCTGCCCAACAGCAGTGCCAATCTGCTTAACTGGATGATTCGTAACATCACCGGCTGCAAAAACCCCAGAAATGTTTGTTCTCTGAAAAATGTCAATTTTAATATATCCATTTTCATCAACATCAACACCTGCTTGCTTAGCCATTTGACTATTTGGCGCTTCTCCAACCTGAACAAAAACGCCATCAATTAGCAGTTCGCTTGTTTCACCACTTTTATTATTAAATAATGTTACTTTGCTGACTAATTTTTCGCCTTTAATCTCCTTAACTTCACTATTCCACAATATTTCCACATTACTCTTGGCTTTGACCCCTTTCGCCAAAGCCTCTTCAGCACGAAACACATCTCTGCGATGTACAACTTTCACATCAGACGCAATGTCAGCTAAATAAAGAGCAGTTATCACAGCAGAATTGCCACCACCAATAACAAGCACACGTTTGCCTTTAAATAATGGGCCATCACAAATGCCGCAATAGCTTACACCTCTTCCAAGAAATTCTTTTTCGCCAGGAACCTCCAATTCACGATAATGCGAACCCGAAGCGATGATCACTGTTTTTGCTTCGTAAAATCCCTTGTTAGTCTTAACAATTTTTTCCTCATCTTTAAGCTCTAAGCCCGTTACACTTTCGAATTCGTGAATTGTTACGCCCACATTTCTGCAGTGAGTTATCATTTTTTGTGCTAATTCCATTCCACTTATGTTTTGAAACCCGAGATAATTCTCGATTAGTGGAGCATCCGCGGTTGTGCCTCCAGCCATTTTTTCCTCTAAAACTAGGGTTTTAAGCCCGCTTCTTACTCCGTAAATTCCAGCTGCTAAACCAGCAGCGCCGGCGCCAATTATGATTAAGTCCCAATTTTCCATTCTTGACACCTATTAGGTAGAAATAGTCGATGTAATTATTTAAAAATGAATATTATGCTACAATGCAAGCGTTAAAAGTTCTGCTATATCCATGATTTGAATTTTTCCCTCATTTCCCGTAGTTTTTACGGCATCTTCAATTGTTAAGAGGCAGAATGGACATGCTGTAGCTAATATGTCGGCACCAGCTTCAACAGCATCTTTTACACGAATCTCTGCTAAACGTGGACCTGGAATGTCAACCCACATCCTTCCACCCCCACCTTCACAACAGAGGCTTCTGGCTTTTGAACGGTCAAACTCTAACAGCTTAACTCCAGGCACGTTTTCAATAACTCTTCGTGGTTCTTCGTAAATGTCATTTTGTTTGCCTAAAAAGCATGGATCATGGTAAATAACTTTCTTGTTCACTTCTTTTGAGAATGTCAGTTTGCCATTTTCGATTAGCTTCAAAAGGAGCTGCGTGTGATGTAGAACTTCGAAGCTTGTTTGGTTATAGCGGTTTTTAAAGGCATGATAACCATGTGGGCAGTTTGTTACGGTTTGTTTAACATTGTATTTGTTGAAAAGTTTTATGTTTTCTTCAACTAGAAAATCGAATAAGCCTTTCTCACCCATGCCGTAGGCTTCGCTTCCACAGCAATTTTCCTCATCACCTAAAATGCCAAAGTTTAATCCAGCTTTTTGAAAGACTTGCACAAGGCTTTTTGCCACATTTTGGATTCTCGGGTCATAAGCAGATGTGCAACCAACATAATACAAAGTTTCTGCACCCTGTGACATATGCTTAACATTTAGACCTTGAGTCCATTCTGTGCGTTTATTGCGGATTCTTGCCCATGGATTGCCATTTTTGAATATGCTTTCCAAAGCGTCCCGGATTGTTGGCGCTATTGTGCCTCCTTCCACAGCCATGCCTCGAATGTCAATCAGAAACTCGTATGGGTTCAGGTCTTTTGGGCATCGTACGCCGCAGGTGGAGCATGTCGTACAGCTCCACAACTCGTTTTGATGATGTATAGTTAGCTTTCCGAGCGTGGCAACTTCACGCATGTACCTTCTAACATTCAAGTTTGCTTTTTTTGCCACTGGGCAACTTCCTGTGCATGTTCCGCATTGGATGCATTCAAGAAGTTTGTGTTTTTGGGTGAGCTCTTGAGCGTTCATTTTTTCCATCACTTTTACTTAATCTGAGGCATAAGATTTTTAATAAGTGTTTTCCTCTGTATGAGTCTAAATTAATCATGAACAGGAGAGGATTGCAGCTATTGGAGAAGCCACAGCTAAAGATTGGCATTTTCGTGTGTGAATGTGGCGGAAACATAGGCGATGTTGTAGATGTTAAAGCTGTTCTTGAAGCAGCTAAAAACTGGGAAGGCGTCGCAGTAGCCAAATATCACAAATATTTATGTTCCAAACCTGCTCAGGAAATGATTGTTGATGCAATAAAAAAAGAGAATTTAAGCAGAGTTGTTGTTGCTAGTTGCACACCACGTATGCACCTTATAACTTTTCAAAGTGTTCTAGAACGGGCTGGCTTGAATCCCTACATGCTCGAATTCGTAAACATTAGGGAACAAGATTCATGGGTTATGGGGCCACATCCATCGCCAGAAGCTACAAAGAAGGCTATCAGCCTAATTAGAGGTGGTTACGAACGTAGCAAAGAGCTTGAACCTTTAGAAACTATAAGTGAGAAGGGTTCAAGAGAAATTCTCATAGTAGGTGGAGGCATAGCTGGTATTACAGCAGCCCTTGAGCTTGGCTATTTAGGTTACAAGGTTCATTTAGTAGAACGCAAGCCCAGCATTGGTGGCAATATGGCTAAATTAACCAAAGTTTTCCCAACCTTAGATTGTGCGCAGTGTATTCTTACTCCGCGTATGGCTGAAGTTGGGCGAAACACTAATGTAAATCTGCTTACCTATGCCGAAGTGCAAGAGGTTAAGGGGCGTCCTGGCAATTATTACGTTAAAGTTTTCATGAAGCCACGTGGCGTGGATGTTCAGAAATGCAGAAGCTGTGGCGTTTGCGCAAAAGTGTGTCCAGTTACTGTTTCAGATGAGTTTAATGAAGGCTTATCAAAGAGAAAAGCCGCCTACATCGAGTTTCCACAAGCGGTCCCCTCTGCATATGCAATAGATTCTAATGCTTGCACTAAATGTCGCAAGTGTGAGCAACTTTGTCCAGCAAAAGCCATTAACATTGATGATCAGGGGCAAATGGTTGAGCTCCATGTTGGCGGAATTATTCTGGCCACAGGCTATCAGCTTTACGATGCACAGAAACTGGAAACTTTTGGCTATGGCACTTACAAGGATGTAATAACAATGATGGATTTAGAGCGGCTTGTTTCCGCTACCGGCCCAACAGGTGGCTATGTTAAACGTGCAGATGGCAGTGACGCCAAACGTGTAGCAATCGTGTTATGTGCAGGTTCACGTGATAAGAAGCATATTCCATACTGCAGTCGCATCTGCTGTATGTATGCATTAAAGCAGGCTTTTGTGCTTAAAAAGATGCTTGGAATTGACGTGGCAATTTATTATACAGATATTAGGGCAACTGGCAAAGGTTATGAAGACCTTTACTGGCGTGATCAAGAAGCTGGTGTAAGCTTTATCCGTGGTAAAGTGGCTGAAGTTTACAAGAACAACAGCAATAGCAAACTTGTTGTTCAAGCTGAAGATACGCTAACTGGCGAGGTTGATGAAGCAGAATTTGACATTGTGGCGTTGGCCACGCCAATGGTTCCGCCTAATGGCTTAAAAGAACTTGCAGATAAGATGAAAGTTTCTATCGGCGAAGATGGCTTCATAACAGAGAAGCACCCAAAACTGGACCCTGTTGATTCGCTTGTTACTGGCGTTTTTGCTTGTGGCTGTGCACTGAGTCCTAAAGATGTTCGCGACACAGTTTCTGATGGTTTGGGCGCTGCCGCTAAGGCTGCTTTATTCTTGAAGAGCGATTATGTTACCACTAGTCCAGAGAAGGCTTTCGTTATTGCTGATTTATGCAATGGCTGTGGTGAATGTATTAAGATATGTCCAGTCAACGCTATAACCATGCAGGAAGGCAAAGCAAAGATTGACCCATTTCAGTGTGTAGGCTGCGGTGCTTGCATTCCTATTTGCCCAAAGAATGCCATTGATTTTAGAAATTCAACAAATAGACAGTTGTATGCACAGCTGCGCGGTGTGCTAACTGATAAATCTGCTGGTGAAGTTCGCATAGTAGCGTTTGTCGATCGCAATGTGGGCTATACTGGTATGGACTTTTTGGGCCTAGACAGAGCGAATTATCCAGAAAATATCCGCATAGTGGCAGTTCCTTCCACGGCTATTTTAGGCGTTAAGCATTTGCTTAGTGCTTTCGCGTTTGGTGCCGATGGCGTGCTTGTTATTGAAGGCAGTGAAGAGATTGATGAGCATTTTACGAAGAAGCGGATGGTTGAGATGGGACGTGAACTAGCAGCTTATGGCATAGAGAACATGCGTGTTCGTTACAGTTATGTGCCCTTGCCTGTTTATAAGAAGGCTGCGGAATTATTTAGTATGTTTACGGAGCGTATTAAGAAGTTTGGACCCTTTGCAGAAGAGAAACGAAACGCAATAAGGCAGAAGCTGCAGGTTTAGCATACATGGCTTTTCGTTTGTGGTTGAAACCGTATAGCTCCCCGATTTATAAATTGGACTTATGGTTAAATTGATCTGTTGAGTGAGGTTTTTGGAGTTTTGTTGTTAAGTCAACCTTAAATAAATGACTTCATAATTACAATTAAACTCGTTGGAAGTGAAATACATGAGTGAAAAATGGGCTAAAAAATTGAGTGGCGCATGTAGTTTAGACCCCGACTTTCTAACACATGCATTAGAGGAGCTAAGTGAAAGTTGTCTTGGTGACGCTTTAAGCTCGCAGAAGGTAATAGAAGAACTAACCTTAAAATGCAGTATTACCAGAGATGAACTAAGTAAATTTATCGCTGAAGTTTCAAAGAATTGTCCAGTTGATGCGAAGAAACTGCATAAAGAAATACTTAAAGCTGAAGGCAAAAAAGAAGCGGTGTTTAATGCAATTTACAATGCAAGAGTGCGACCTACCTAAAAACCTAATATTGATCACGAAAATAATTAGAGCGCCAGATTATCATGGGTTCTACAGAGGCGGCTTTTTGTTGGGACTATTGTGGAAAATGTCCAAACTATCTTGATGATTGCAGAGGCTGCATTTCCACTGATCATTCTAATTGCTATTTTGTTAAATGTTGCCTAGAAAAAGGAATTGAGCATTGTGGTTTTTGTATGGATTTTCCTTGTGAAAAGCTTGAGAGTTTGTTCCTGATGACCGTTCGGAATGTCCACGAGGTTATCATATTGAAAACTTGCGAATACGAAAAACTGTTGGAACTGAAAAGTGGCTGAAGTTACAGAAAATCAAATGGAAGCGTTAATGATGCCTTATTATGTTTACATTATTCAATGTAAGGATGGCAGCTTCTACACAGGCTATACTAGGGATTTGGGTTCTCGTTTGATGCTTCACGCAAATGGAAAAGGTGCCAAATATACACGCATGCATAAGGCAGAGAGACTGGTTTATGCCGAGAAATTTAATTCTAGAGCGGAGGCTATGCGAAGGGAGAAAAAAGTTAAAGGTTTAAGTCATCGTCAGAAGCTTGAACTAGCAGACTGTAAGATTAAACTAAAATAAATAAGGTTCCAATTTCCACAAATTCGTCAGCATTCTCATACTTGGCAAGTTTGTTTTCAGCTAGGCTTTTGGCTCTTGCAATAGCTCTTGCAAAATTCACAATTTCGAACAATATTATTGCACCAACCGCTAATTTACAACGTGTTTCCAAATAGGCTTATTAAGGCTTTTAAGAATCTAATCTCAGTGATTTTTATGCCTAAAAAAAAGAGTTGGTTAGAAAAATTAAGAGATAACAAAGGGTTGCCTAAGGTGGAGAAGATTACCGACAAAATGAGCAAAAGATGGGGCACAGGCACTGTGGTGATTCCAGCACCGATGGAAGTTAATGAAATAATGCGTAAAATTCCTGAAGGAAAGGTTACGACTATTAATGAAATTCGAACTGTTCTCGCCAAGAAGCATGGAGCAACGATAGGTTGTCCAATAACCACTGGCATTTTTGCTTGGATAGCCGCTAATGCTGCAGAAGAGCAGAGGCTGAATGGCGAGGAGAATATTACTCCTTATTGGCGAACGCTTAAGACTGGTGGCGTTATAAACGAGAAATATCCTGGTGGCGCTGAAAGGCAGAAGCAGCTTTTGGAAAAAGAAGGTCATAGGATAATTCAAAAAGGTAAGAGCTACATTGTAGTTGACTATGGAGAAACGTTGGCAACGCTATAGCATTTATGCTTTTAATTGTTTCCTCAGGGTTTCTTCAGCTTTTTTGATTGCTTCTGTCATTTTATCGATTTTTGTTCCGCCTCCCTGAGCAAAGTTGGGTTTTCCACCGCCTCCTCCACCGATAATTGCTGATGCTTCTCTAGCTATTTCATTAGCTTTTACACCCTTCTCTAGCGCTTTTTTTCCAGCCATAATCATTATTCGTGCATTCTTTCCGTTTGCTCCATAAAAAATTGCAACGGTTGCTGCGTCCCGTTTAATTATTTCGTTTGCAGTTCGAACCATGCGGTTAACATCAATCGAATCCCTAAAATCGCGAAACACAAGGTTTATTCCACTTGTTTCCTTAACTTTTTCAGTTTGCTTCGCACCAATGCCAGTGCTTTCACGTTCAGCTAATTCCTTAATGAGCTTTCGTTTCTCCGCGTTTGTTTCTTTCAATTCTTGCACAAGCTTTTCTGCAGTTTTGTCCAATTTTTCCAATGGAGAATTCAGAACTTCTGAAACTTTCAAAAGTAACTGCTCATTTCGTTGCACTGCCTTTAATGCTGGAATCCCAATGGAATAGACAAGTCTTTCCACTCCGTCTTGTACTCTTTCAGAATGAATGATTTTGATGAATCCAATCTCTCCAGTGCTCTTCAGATGCGTTCCTGCACAAGCCTCAACGTCCCAATCGCCAGTTTTTACAACACGGATTTCCTTGCCAGGAACTGCTCCGCCTTGGTAAAGCCTAAAACCATAACGGCTTTCTGCTTCACTTCTCGGCATCCAAGCTGTTTCCACAGGCATGTTTTGCAGAATCGCTTGGTTTGCCAAAGTCTCTATCCTGTGCACTTCTTCTTGCGTTAGTCGGCGATAATGCGAAATATCCAACCTAGAACTTTCGATGCCTTTTTGTGTGCCAAACTGCCAAACATGCTGCCCAAGCACACGCCTCGCTGCACCATTAATTAAGTGTGTTGCTGTGTGGTTCTTCATTAGACTATAGCGTTTTTCCCAATCAATAACTCCCTTGACATAGCTTTTCTCTTTTGGAGCACCTTTGCCATTTATTTTATGAACTATTACCCTGCCGACTTTTTGGGCATCTATAACTTTAACTTTGGTCTTTCCATAAATTATATGTCCACTGTCTGCTGGTTGCCCTCCACCTTCTGGATAAAAGCATGTTCTATCAAGAACAACATATTCGCCATTTAGCACTTTGAGAACTTTTGCTTCAAACTCCTGCATGTACTGATCCTTATAGTATAACTGTTCTGTCTCAGGAATGTTTTCAACTGCTGTTTCAAGCTGCTCTGAAGGCTTAGCCTCCTCTGCCAAAAGCTTAGATGCTTGCATATGTCTCTGAGCAATCAAAGTGTAAAAATTGTCTGGGACCTCCACTGTTAAGCCCTCATTCTCTGCAGCTTCCTTAACAATTTCCGGGGGAAGCCCATGAGAATCATAAAGGTCTGTTAAAGTTTCTATTGGAATTCTTTTTTTCTTTTTTTCCTTTAGCTCGCTGGAAATGCGCTTAATCATACCTTCGCCGCGTTTGAGCGTTTCCTGAAACTTTTCCTCTTCAACCTTAAGCATCTCCATTATCTCGCTTCGCATCTCCTTAATGTGCGGAAAATCCTTACCCCAAAGACGTATCTGCATATCCGCGATGTCATAAAGCCTTTCTGGAATGTTGAGCATTCTTAACAACCGATAAATCCTTCTAAAGACAAGCCTTGCCAAGTAACCTTCTTGAATATTTGAAGGAACAACGCCTTCGGAAAGTATAAAACATAAACATTTAGTATGATCAGCAATTGCAAAAGCATTCTCCAAAGGCACAAGAAACTTGTCAAGCTCATCCACGCTTAATCCAACAAGCGCTGCTTCTTTTTTTCTAGTCTCCAATCTGCTTGCAGTCTTATCTAAATTAACTAAACCCGAAACTTTCGCTACATCCGCCAATAACTTATTGTCAACATTCATTATCCCAGCCATTTTGAAAATTCTATCAAGCAAACCACCATATACTGCGTGAAAACCACTGAAAGCTCCTTGCGAAAGCCATGCATAACGGTCAATTCCATAGCCTGGATCAACCGTGCGTATTGGAAGCTTAACAAATTCGCCATTTACAACCCTGTACTGCATGAAAACCAATGTGGCAACTTCTAAACCTCGAATAATTGATTCAAGACAAGGTCCAGCATTTCCGCCGCCTGACCAAACTTCTTCCTTGTAAACGATTTCTTCCGGCTTCACGCCTAAAACGCGGGTTACCCACTCATGATGAAATTTCGTAGTCTGGTCTTTCCAATAAACTTCTTTTTCAGGATAGTTGAATGCATGTGCTCCACCCATCTCAAAAATGGTCAAATGTCTGCCAAAAGTTGGACCAGTATTTGCTATGTCCACCAATCGAATGCAAGGTTGAGAAATCACAAGCGGATTAGCTGGTGGAGGTGCAATGCCATTTGTTACGTATGGTTGGAAATCAATTATACTTGCATGTGTTAGGTAAATGTCGTCTCGCCATCTGGCAACAACTGGATAAGGCTTCACGCGGGTATGACCATTTTTCTCAAAAAACGAGAGAAAAGTCTCCCGCATTTGCCGCAAGTCATAGCTCCTCCGTGTAGGTGGCTTACCTATGAAAGTGTAAAAAGAGCATCCATCAGATGTTGCTTCCCCACAAGTTTCTTGCTCTGCGTTCAATGTCCAAAAATATTTTCCACATTTTGGACAGCGCTTCCTAATGAAACCTTCCTCTTTAAAGAATTGAAGGCTGTATTCTCTTTTTGGAAATGTCTCCAACTTTTGGAACGCTCCTATAAGTAAACAATTTCAGCTTTTCAAATGAGTAATCAGCTACACAAATTTAAACTTGCTCGCAGTCTCTATAAATAAACAACCTGTCTCACTTGTTATCCAAGTTTTAAGCCTAGCAAGAAACCTACTATGAAACTACCTGCAAATGGCAGAATGGATACTAGGCCAATAAGCCACGATGCAACTTGTCCAGCGAAACTAAAAGAACCTTCAAGTGCTGTCCAAAGTGCTCCATAATTAATGTTTATTATTCCTTGTGTGCTTAAATAGAGAAGCACAATTAGGAATAAGCCTATTAGAATGACTATTAGTTTGCTGATTTTTTTGATGGCATATCCAACTATGAAGCCGCCCATGCCGCCAATACCCAATTGATAAGCTAGTGGCGATAAAATCTCGCTCATACAACCCCTTCTTTTTCATATGTGTAATTAAGTTTAATTTAAATG
>CAZAXN010000020.1:0-11331 GCA_964489195.1 uncultured Candidatus Bathyarchaeia archaeon | reverse complement strand
TTTGAGCACAATCCTCGCTTAAAACGTGCTAAGGATGCCTACCTATACCTTGTATGGGCACCATTACTCCAAGTGTCTCGCATCATACCTCAGTTTCAGTAACCAACAAGTAGATTATTCAGGGAGAGGTTCCTCTTTGATCCCTTCGATCAAAAGCGCATCAGAAATGGAATATTTACCATCAGTCTTCAATATGATACCCATGTTAGCCAGATTTCTGATGAGAGTTGAAACAGCATGGTTCGTTATTGACCGCGCCTCTTTTGTCTCAACCACAGATTTGATCTGAGACCAACTTGCCTCTCCTACCTTTGTAATAAAATTGAGAATAATACCATAACGTCGAGACAGAGCAACAATCTTTAAAACTTCTTCTCTCGCCAGTTTTCCAGCCTCAGAAGCAACTTCATCCACAAGCTCTTTGGAACATAGATTTCTGTCTCGACACCTCACACCAAACAGCGTCAGCCATCCTGGAACCCCGTCGAGCTTCTTAACGGCGTACTCTAACACTTCAGAGCTGGGCTCAAGCTTAATTTGCTTGGATCCCGAAACAAGGAAGTCCTTTGCCATACTGGCAGAAAAATTTTTCATTTGAACTTGAACAAAGTGTCTTCCATACAAAGGAGAATTAGGCTGATCAAAACCTAAGAAATCAAACAGGACCCCAACCTCTGAACCAGTTACGACGACCACAACATTATGGTAAGAGTCAACAACATGCGCAAGAAAACGGAGCATCCACTTATCTCCACGAATAACCTGAATTTCGTCAAATGCTATTACAAATTTCTTCTTTTTCTTTGCAGCCCAACTATCGATCTTATCGAAAAGTTCAGCAAGGTCCACTCCTGCCTTACCCCACTCAAAACTCAACTCACTCCCAAGAACTGACACACCTTTTAAGTGCTTCAAAGCCTCAGAAAGATCAGAGAACCATTTTCGGTCAATCTGTCTAAAGGATGCTTCCAACCTCCGAACCACATCAGCATAAGAAGGATTAAAAGGCAACCCACGCAAATCCAAAAACGCAAAAGGACAACCACACTCGCTCAACGCAACATTAACAAAAGAAGTCTTTCCAGTCCGTCGAAGACCAGTAACGACAATCAAAGGTGCATAAGATAATGCTTTAAAAAACTGCTCAAGCTCCTTCTCACGATCATAAAGATCTTCCTTCTTTGTCTTTGGACGAGGATCAAAATACACGTATAGGCACCCATACTGAGTATACCTACCCATACTAATAAGGTTTTCAGCATCACGCTAAAATGCATTAATCAACAACCACGAGTCTTCCAAAAAAGAGGGGATTTGCGGGAGATTTCGCCATCACTTGTGGTCTCACCCCACCGTCTACAGAATTTTGTTTTCTTTGTTATTTTTTGGCATGAGATGTTACTAGAAAAGTTTATATTTTGGTGTTTTTTGTTTTGGAAATGCTGTGTTAAGTTTCACTCTCGGCATACAAGTTGGGAGGTGATTTGACATGGCCGCTGTATCATCTGGGACTGTTCCAGTTCTCGTGTTGAAGGAAGGAACAGGTAGAACAACAGGAAGAGAGGCTCAGAGAAATAACATTATGGCAGCTAAAACGGTAGCAGAGACTGTGAAGACCACTCTTGGGCCGCGTGGTATGGACAAGATGCTTGTTAGTAGCATTGGCGATGTGACAATAACAAATGATGGTGCAACAATTATGAAAGAACTTGACGTTCAACATCCAGCTGCGAAGATGCTTGTTGAAGTCGCCAAAGCACAAGACAATGAAGTAGGTGATGGAACAACAACGGCTGTCGTTCTTGCAGGAGAATTGCTCTCTCGTGCAGAGAATCTTTTAGACCAAAATATTCATCCAACTGTAATCATTGACGGCTACAAGAAAGCAGCTGAAAAAGCTCAAGAGATCCTTGATAAAATGGCTATTTCAGTGGGCATTAAAGATGATGCGCAGCTGGTTAATGTTGCACTTACATCAATGGGTAGTAAGGGCATAACTGTGGCTAAGGAGCACTTTGCCCGAATAGCTGTTGATGCCGTTCGTCAAGTCACAGAAGAGAAAGGTGGAAAATTAAAGGCTGACATAGACCTCATAAAAGTTCTCAAGAAACATGGAAAAAGCTTGGATGAAACAGAGCTCGTCAAAGGCATGGTCTTCGACAAAGAGGTGGCCCATGCACAAATGCCAAAATTGGTGAAAAACGCCAAGATTGCATTATTGAATGCCAAATTAGAAATTAAGAAAACTGAGTTTGACGCAAAAATAAATATTGACACACCTGAACAAATGAAGCTTTTCTTAGATGAAGAAGAACGGATGCTTAAGGACATGGTTGACAAGGTAACTGCAACCGGAGCCAATGTATTGTTCTGTGAAAAAGGTATTGACGACATGGCCTTACATTTCCTTGCTAAGAATGGCATATTAGCTGTAAAAAATGTCAGTAGTAATGATCTTGAAAAACTGGCGAGGGCTACAGGTGGCAAAATTATTGCAAACATTAAAGACTTAACAGCTGAGGCACTTGGAAGTGCAAAAGCAGTTGAAGAGGTCAAAATTGGGGAAGACAAACTTATTTACGTAAGGGAATGCAAAAATCCTAAAGCAGTTACAATAGTTATTCGAGGCGGAACAGAACACGTCGTTGATGAAGCAGAACGTTCAATCCATGATGCCTTATGCGTCGTCAGAAACGCTATTGAAGATGGCAAAATTGTTCCTGGCGGAGGCGCACCAGAAGCTGAAGTTGCTAAGCAATTAAGGGAATATGCAGTGGAAGTTGGTGCTCGTGAACAACTTGCCATTGAAGCTTACGCTGATGCTGTAGAATCAATTCCAATGATTCTTGCAGAAAATGCTGGGATTGATCCAATCGACATCATGGTCGCTTTAAGGGCTGAACATGAACGAAAGCAGAGTCCATTCTATGGTGTTGACGTTTCATCTGGCAAAGTTAAAAACATGTTGGAACTGAATATTGTTGAACCTTTGCGTGTTAAACAGCAAATCATAAAATCGTCCACTGAAGCTGCAAGCATGATATTGAAGATTGATGATCTTATAGCCTCGAAGGGTATGGAGAAAGAAGCAAAGCCACCGAAGAAACCAGAAGAGCCTCCAGACCTCGACTAGCACTATAAAAGTCACGGCATCTTTTTTTCTTGAATTTTTCTGTCTGAAATTAGATTTCTCTTTATTTCTTAGTTAAATATTGAAGTTATTCGCCAAATTCAAGAACATCATTGTATGGTGCGGTCGCCGGGATTTGAACCCGGGTCATCAGCGTGGGAGGCTGATGTCCTAGCCAAACTAGACTACGACCGCTATTCATCTAACTACAAAAATGCATTGTAAAAGATAATTAACATAAATTTTATGTTTTCTAAAAAGGGAAAAGTGGAAAAGATGTGGTTTATTTGGATTTTGTTATGTGAACATTTTTAATCAGCACGTATGGCGAAAGGGAAGGTGGGTCTGCCTCTCCCCACCAATGCACGTGCTGTCTTTCTTTCGAAATTGCAGTGATGTTGTTAAGCATGTTTAGGACATTGTCGCTTATGCGGATGTCTTTTAAGGATTGCTTTACTTCACCGTTTTCTATGAGGAAAATTCCGTCTCTTGGAATTGTAGAGAAATCTCCCTTAGCATAGTTTTGGAAGCGCGTGTACCATGTGTTTGTTAAATAGAGTCCTTTTTTAACTTGTTTGAAAAGTTCGCCTTTATTCATGTCACCTGGTTCCATTTCGATGTTCCATGGATTCGGCATAACTAAACCAGCATTGGCGGTTGTCTCAGTGTCGAAAATCTTTGCGGTAGACGTGTTGTGAAGGTAAGTCTTTAACACACCGTGATCAATGAAGATGTTTTCTCTTGTTGGAACACCTTCATCATCAAAAACTCTATTCGCCAATGAATATTCAGCTGGATTATCCTTTAATGTTACAGTTTCAGGCGCTACTTTCTGACCAAGCTTGTTAACGAAAACAGACATTTGCGTTAAGATATAGAAGGCAGAAACCATCGAACCCCACACAGCTAACATCGAACCGAAAATCAGCGGATCGAAGATAACGTCGAAAACACCTTCATCTCCAACTTTTGGGTCTTTGGCAAGCTTTGCGATTTCACCAGCTTTCACTCCAGCCCGGGCAGGGTTAAAATTCTTTAATGATGAGCTGCATTCTACGCTGTGACCAGAGGCTTCTCGTTGAGAAAAGGCCCTTATGGAAAGTTCAATGGCAGAATGACTAGCCATTGCTGTTGGGCCTTCTGAAGATGAGAGAAGGACGTCTTCAAATTTCCCGAAAAGAATTCCTCCACTTTCAATTTCTGAGCCAACTTCCTTTTCTGCGGCGTTTATAGCGTCCAAAACATATTCTATAGGATTCTCTAATTCCAATATTTTCTTATCCGCTTGACTCTTTACATACTTAAATTGCCCCTTTGCAAAACCACCGAACATTGGGTTTTCTTGCGAAACCTTTGCTAAACTCATAAGTCTCTTGATAGTTCCATCAACATCTTTGAAATTTCGTATCTGAGTTGCAACAACTCGTTTATTCCATGTCAACGCCACATCTGTAACGTAATCGTTCCACGCAACTGTTGTATCTACCTGATTATTGCTAAAACGCACTTGTTTGTATCTGCCAAAAGTTGTTTTTGCAAGAACTTCATCAGCACCCAAAGCCTTCGCTTTCTTCACGATTTCCTCAGTATTGTTCAAAACATCGTTCATTTAATATACACCTCCCTAAGCCTAATGCATGGACCACCAGTGTACACGGGAACACCTTGTGCCGGGTCTCCTTTTCCACACGTAGCTGCGTCAAATTCAACTTTCTTGGAAACGGCATCAACAGCCATCCAAAACTTCGGGGTAGTAGTTTCAATAACTGGCCGTGCAATAGGATGTTTCAATTCGCCATTTTCTATAAGATAGACTTCCCGTCCTACATAACGCTGATTGAATCTTTTGTCATCTATGTTCCATTCTGTGAATGACTTCATGAAAATACCATGTTTCACATCCTTAATCAATTCTTCCTCAGTCATATCGCCTGGAAGCACAAACGTATTAGCCATTCGAACGATCGCTTCTCTGTCATAATTCACAGATCTAGAGGAAGCATTGCTTCTTGTTCCAAGCTTCGCTGCAGACTCCCTATTGTGCAGAAATTCATTGATGACTCCATTCTTGTAAAGAAGCCTCCGCCTTGCTTTCAAGCCTTCATCATCATAAGTATAATATCCATAACTGTGTTCTATTGTAGGATCATCCACAATGGTAACGAGATTGCTTCCAATTCTTGTGCCCATCCAGAATGGCCCACCTTTATAGATAAACGACCTTCCAGCCTGACTCATTTCTCGTCCCAATATTCTGTCTGCTTCCATCGGATGCCCACATGATTCATGCGCTGCAATTCCGGTCACTTCTGGACCACATATCAAATCCATAACACCAGGTTTGATGGCTTTTCCATTTTCTATCACATTTTTAAGCACGTTCGCGTTGTGAATCAGTTTTTCTGTGATGTTCCATTCTCTGAATGCTTCCCATCCACCGCTATAGCCGAACTGTTCATATGCTTGTTCAGTTTTTCCCTGTTCGGCAACTGTAATGAAAATAAATGCACCTATTTTTGGAACAAACGATGTAATGCGGGAGCCTTCAGAGTTAACGAAGTATTTGGATGTCAAATCTATGGTGCATGAAGACATTGTGGCTGCAATTTTAACCCCACAAGCGGCAAGAGACTTGTCAATTTCTACGAATTTTGCTATCCGTTCTTCTGGTGAAATGTTCTCTATTTTTTCTTTCTGATCAACAGTCCAGTTTGTCTCGATTCCTTTTTCTTCAGCAAACTTGATTTTCTCTTTTCTATTCGCCATTTTCGCGTATTTAACAGCCAAATCCACTATTTCTTTAGCTTCGTCTTTAGTCCACTTGTTTGTTGAAGCAAAGCCTATTCCCCCGTTTGCTATCACGCGTACACAGAAACCGCTGTCAACAGCAGACATGTAAGCCTCTAAAATTCCACTGCGCAACATAAGCCTGTCTTGAACTTGGCTTTGTGCCCTGACTTCCGCATATTCAACGCCTCTAGATCTTGCATATTCCAAAGCATAATCAGCAATTTCCTTTTCCATTTCAGATCAACCTTCTTTAGAACACAATTTTGACGAGGCTAAAGATAAAACCTTTTAGGTCTCGAAGCAGCAACCTCTCCCACCAATCCTCTCTTTTTCATCTTAAGATTGTCAAGAACAATTACAAATCGAACGAATTGCAAGCCCGTGAGAAAAGCGGAAAGCCTTACAGCTTAGTTAATAGTTTGAAGTGATCTGCATTATGCAGGTGTGGTTGAAATGAAGATCAAAGCAGTTCTCTTTGACCTAGGCGATACTCTGGTGAGGACATGGATCCCTGAAGTGACATATCGGAATGTTCTGAGTTCTCTGGGAATTGATCGGTCTATTCAAGAGATACGAGAAGCCCTTGCTAAAACAGAGGAAGAATTCAAAAAGTCCAACTACAGATCGCTTTATGGCAAGGTTGATTATGAAGAGTATTGGGAAAAATGGGATGCACAGGTTCTTGAATATCTAAGAATCTCTGAGAGCAAGAGTTTAGCAAGGCAGATAATCGCAAGATGGTTTGACCACGCAAGTTGTTCGATTTATCCCGACGCTATAGTGACTCTAAACAAACTTAGGAAGATGCACTTGAAGTTAGGATTGATTTCAACCGCATATGAAGAGGACATTGATGCTATCTTGGGAAGAACAGGTATTAAGAAAGGAATTTTTGACATTGTAATAGGAGTAAATACGATAAAGAAAGAGAAGCCCCACCCGGACGTTTTTCGATATGCCCTTGACAAATTAGGTGTTAAGCCGGAAGAGGCTCTCTTTGTCGGGGATCATGTCGAAAATGACTACAAAGGCGCAAAGGTTGTAGGAATACGTGCACTGCTAATTGAAAGAGAAGAAAAAAGCGCAGACAGGGCTTCTAACGTCGAGAGAATAAGAAGCCTTAAAGAGATATTCAAGTTCATTAAATAACGTTCATGGAAGCACAAGCAAAAAGCTACCAAAAGAAGAACAGTCAAGCATAAGACCTTTCAGGTTTACAATTCAACAGAATAAAAACAACTTCTACAGTACAACTTTTAGAGCCCAAATTGTTAACTCAATTAAAAAAAATTAGAGTATGTGATTGAAAATCCTAATGGAAAGGGCAAAACCTTTTAGTTGACACAATCCAAGACTTACTCAAAAATGTGAAGGGATAAGCATTTGAGGAATAATCCTAAAAGTCAAGTTTGTTTTTGGCAAGGAAATGAGGCATGCGCAGAAGCATCAATAATTGCAGGATGCAGATTTTTCGCTGGCTACCCAATAACTCCCGCAAGTGAAATAGCTGAATATTTGTCGAAAAGACTTCCTCAAGTTGGAGGGATAGCTATTCAAATGGAGGATGAGTTGGCTTCTATTGGCGCAGTTGTGGGTGCAAGTTGGGCTGGTGCTAAAGCAATGACTGCGACTTCTGGACCTGGGTTCGATTTAATGCAAGAGACTATAGGTTGGGCGTTTATGACAGAAACTCCATGCGTTATTGTTGACGTTCAAAGATTGGGACCAAGCACTGGTCAAGCGACTAAATGTGGGCAAGGAGATGTGATGCAAGCGCGTTGGGGAACGCATGGCGATTACTCTGCAATAGTCTTATCGCCAAATTCTGTGCAGGAAATGTTCGAGTTAACAATTAAAGCATTCAATCTTGCTGAGAAATATCGTACACCAGTTATACTTCTAGCAGACGAAATAACTGCACACATGCGTGAAAACATAATTTTGCCACCTCTGAAAACTGTGGAAATAATTGACAGAAAAAGACCTAAACCAAATGAAAACACATTCTTTGGTCATGAAGAAATTCCACCAATGCCTTCCGTAGGAGAGGGCTACAACGTGGCTGTTACTGGGTCTACACATAATGAATATGGAATACGTTTTACTGCAAATCCGCTAGTGCATAGACAACTTGTGGAAAGGCTCAACAACAAAATACAAAATCACGCAAATGAAATAGCTGAAGTAGAAACTTCCAACATTAACGACTGTAAAGTAGGCATAGTCACATTTGGCTGTGCATCACGTGCAATCTATGAAGCTGCAGAAGAGGCAGAGGCAAAAGGAATAAAGGTCGGATATGTTCGCTTGAAAACCATCTGGCCTTTTCCAGAAAAACCAGTCAAAAAGTTGGCTGAAGCTGCAGAAAAGATCATTGTCCCTGAAATTAATTTGAAACAAATATTCTATGAAGTTCAGCGGGTTGTGAATGGTTCTGCTGAAGTGGTTCCTCTCAACAAGATTGGTGGTGGAGAGCTGATTACGCCGGAAGAATTGCTTGAAAAAATTTCTGGAGAGCCGTAGAAAAATGAGCGGAACATTTTCTATGCATAAATATTTGCGAGATTTACCTTTGCCCTTCTGCCCTGGTTGCGGCGGATTTACAGTGATGAGTGAATTTTTAAGAGCAGTCTACGAGCTGGGACATGAAAGTTTAAGTAAATTTGTGTTTTGCAGTGGAATTGGCTGTTCTTCATGGATTCCCTCGCCACATTTTATGGCAGACTCGGTGCATACTCTTCATGGAAGAAGCATACCTGTAGCAACTGGAATCAAGCTTCTTCGTCCAGACTTGAACGTGGTTGTTTTTGGAGGAGATGGTGACATTGTTGGAATAGGCTTAAGCCACTTTGTACATGCTGCACGAAGAAACGTTGACATCCTAGTCATAATGGTTAACAACATGGTCTACGGAATGACAGGAGGGCAAGTCGCTCCAACAACTCCTTTCAAAACAAAAACCACCACAACCCCCTATGGAAGCTTTGAAAACCCACTAGATGCCACTAAATTAGCAGTCGCCGCAGGAGCATGCTATGTTGCCCGCTGGACAACAGCCCATCCGAAAGAATTCAAAGAAGCAATAAAAAAAGCGATTGGAATTAAAGGCTTTAGGTTCATAGAAGCCATAAGCCAATGTCCAACTGCTTTCGGCCGAAGAGTAGGCTTCAAAGACGCGGGAGAAATGGTGAAATGGTTTAGAGAAAACGCTATTCCTGTCAAACAAACTGAAGGCTTAAGTGAAGAGGATTTGGTTGGAAAAATAATTGTAGGCGAATTCATTCAAAGACAACGATTAACACTTGAAGAAACTTTATACGGTGTGATTGAGGAGGCAAAGAAAGAAATTGGAAAAAACCGAAATTAGAATAAGCGGTCTTGGTGGCCAAGGTGTAGTTTTAGCTGGGCAAATATTGGGTAGAGCGGCTGCTTATGATGGAAAAAATGTTGTCCAAACTCAAAGCTATGGGGCTGAAGCTAGGGGAAGCATGGCCAAAAGCGAAGTAATAATTTCAGATAGCAAAATCGGTTTTCCAATCGTGAGAAAATGTGATATATTAGTAGCAATGAGCCAAGATGCAGTTACAAGGAACATCAAAGATCTCAAAGAAGAAGGCATACTCCTCCTGGACAGCAGTCTCAAAAACACTCTGGGAATCAAAGCAAGAATTTTAAGAATCCCAGCTACAGAAATAGCTGAAAGCTCTTGTGGTGAAAAACTTTATGCAAATATGGTGATGCTGGGTGCCTTAGTAAGGGTGTCAAGCATTGTCAGTGAAAAATCCATGGAAAGGGCAATAATGGATTCTATCTCAGAGAAATCTATCTCTGCGAATTTATGGGCATATCGGAAAGGAAAAAAATTGATTAATTAAGGGGTCATCTTATGTTACTGATTCTCTGTATCTCAGTTAGCAACAGATACTTTGAGCCTTTCTCCGTTATCATGTAAGTATCCTTTTCTGTAACAATTACCAAACCGCAACCCATGAGGTAGTTAAGATATTTCTTAGTTTGAATATAATTCAAGTTAGCACTCTGCATTATCTGTGTTTTTCTCACTTCTCTCTTGTATTTAATGGTTTTTAGCAAGTCATTTATTATTGTAGTTCGGTCTCTATACTTAAATGCACGCAAGATTTGGGAGCCAAAACCAAAACTTAAATATGACACTCTTCTCCCTCCAATAAGTCTATACCTTTACGGTAATATTTGTTTTTCTGTGCCTCTCGCTTTTTCCTTCTGAATTTATTAAGCCAAAACATCAAAATTTGGCTTGGTTTAAGGATTAACCCTGACTTCGATGTAGTGAGAAGCAAAACTGTTATTTTGGATATAATAAAACATATAAATATCACTATTCAAATTTAGAAGGTTCTTGTGTTGTCAAGAAGACTTACGTATTCTGAAGCAGGTGTAGACAGAAAGTTAAGAGCTAGATCCAAAAAAGCACTGCGAATTTTCAAGGATACTTATAGATTTAGCCTTTATGGCAAAATTATTCAACTTCCATATGGTAACATTTTCCCTTTGAATGAAAATCGTTATTTAGACTTGACTATTGAAGGAGTTGGAACAAAGGTCCTTGTCGCTCAGTTGGCTGAAAAATACGATACCATAGGAATTGATGGTGTAGCCATGGCAGTTAACGATATTATACGTTCTGGCGCTAAACCTTTAGCAATTGCAGATAATATTCATGCACAGGTTTCAGACCCAAAATTGGTTAAAGAATTGATGAAGGGAATAGCGAAAGGAGCTACTGAGGCTGAGTGCGTCGTACCAAGTGGAGAGATCGGTGATGTCGCTGAATTAATAATGGGTTTAAGGAAACATAAAGGGTTTGACATTGTTGTTGCTGCAGTAGGTGAAGTTTCTAATGAAGGAATAATTTTTGGAAATGATTTGAAGCCTGATGATTCCATTATAGGACTGAGAAGTTCTGGTATTCATAGTAATGGAATATCATTGGCGAGGAAAATTCTTTTCGAGCAGTGGGGTGGAAGATATGCGCCTTATGACATTCCTGAAGGATTAGACAAAGAGATAGTTTATGAAGTTTTGGAGCCTACTAAAATATATATCAAGTCAGTGCTTAATGTTGCCAAAACACTTAAAGTTAAAGCTGCGGTGCACATCACTGGTGATGCATATTTAAAATTTGATCGGTTGGCAAAACTCTCGAAAAGCATAGGTTTTGAGTTTGACAATTTTAAGCCACACCCAATATTCGAACTGCTTCAAGAGACCGCCTCTAAGCTTGGTGGTGTGCTAAACGATGAGGAAATGTTCAAGACTTTTAACATGGGCTGGGGGTTCGCTTTGATATTAGATAAAAAAGACGTTGACGAAGCATTGGATTTTTTGGAAGAAGCTGACGTACAAGCTGAGCAAATAGGACGGGTGACTAA
>CAZAXN010000019.1:0-37868 GCA_964489195.1 uncultured Candidatus Bathyarchaeia archaeon | reverse complement strand
TATTGAAAGTGCCATGTTTACGGCTACAGATGTTTTTCCAGTTCCTCCTTTTCCACTGGCTATTGAAACTATCATATAAGTGACCTGTTAGAGGTTTCTTAGCTTTTTAGAAACAGTACTTCACGTTCTTTTCTGTGATTCTATTATGTCTTTATGATAATCACTGTACAGTGCTATAACAGGGTTATGGCCAAGCAAGCGATCTTTAACTATAAGGGTTGTAACCAGTGCCTTAGAGTTCATAGTAAAAAGCATGTCATGTCCCAAACACAAACCCACAATGACATTAATGTCTGTTCCAGCGTTATTAAGAAGTTGAGCTTGAAGAACTGGATTGCAAGCTGACTCAAATTTTAAGGGATCGCCGATTTTGTATTCTTTTGCAACATCGAGTTTTGTCTTATCAGTGCCACCGCATTTACATCTAACTGATGCAACGGCAAAGCCTGACCTTTCAAGAATCGCTACAATTCTTGCTGCTTCGTCTTGCATTCCAGCGCAAAAAGCAACGCCCACTTTCTTGGCGTGAATCAGCTTGCCAAACTCTATCAGCTCCTTGATTCTAGGTCGCACAGCCATGCATACGCCTCTAACCGATTCGTATGCTTCCTTTTCGGTGATGGTAGCGGGAACATAAATTCTCTTCACGTCATCCTGTCCATACCTTTCAATCACTGACTTAATCATTTCTTCACTTGTTTTCATGGGACAGTATTCTGGGAGTATCGCTTTGTTGATTTCTTCTAATGGTATTTTGCTACAATAAGCTCCAGAACATTTTGCACATTGAGGAAAAATAGTCGATTTCATACACTCTCCATTATATTTCTGAACGACCCTTCATTTTCTCATACTCTGCTATTGCCTTTCGCAGCGTTGTTATAGCAAGCTTTGGACAATCAAATTTTGTATTTGGTAAACCCCCAAGTGCATTTAACACGTCATCCTCTGTTATCTTTTTTGCCTCAACAATAGTCTTACCCTTTACAAGTTCAATCATTGCAGATGCTGATGCTGCTGAGCCTGGACAACCTAAATAGTAAAACTTGCCGTCTCTTATTATGCCTGCCTTATCAATCTTCAAATATAGCTCTATAATATCTCCACATGGACCAAGATAAGTTGTTACTACAGCAGGATTCTTTAAAGTTCCCATGTTAACTTTTTTTATGTACAGCTCAATAGCTTTCTTAGAATACCCTGACTCTGCCAGTAATTTCAGTTGTTCTTCTGCTAGTTTCCTTGACGTTTTTTCACCTTCAAAACTGTGTGCTATCAGCTTTCAACCACATCCTAATGATGGCGCGCGTGATGGCATCCTTCTGTAAGCTCCTCGAGTATGTCTTGCTTATAGGCCTCAACAACTTCTTTGACCGTGTCCGCGTTAGCCTTTAGCACAGCTACTCTTTTCTCTTGGAAAATGCTTAGCGCTCGCGGTCCCATTCCATAAGTGATTACGGCGTGAGGCTTGAATTGCAGTATGTGATCTGGTGGGAGTCCAGTTCCGCCGAAATGTTCACTTTCGTTGGACACTGCTTGAACATTTGAAACACTGCCATCTTCGTTTAACTCGACGACAATGAAGTATGGTGCTCTCCCAAAATGTTCTGACAGCCTAGCGTTAAGCTCATTCCCATCTTCAGCTGGAATAACTACTCTCTCCTTCAACTTTTCACCTCCCTCTTTTCTAGATTCCTGTAATAATTTCTCAAGCTTTTTTCGCTTTAGCCCTTCAAGCTCTTCGTCATTTGCATTTTCTGTGCGCCCCACTGCCTTTGCCTTCCAACCGCGTCCTCTACCTGCCCCCATTCCGAAATGCCCTCTGACTGTTGGAGAACTTGTACCTTCTAGTTCTCCTCTCCTGTATTTTTCAACAGCCTGTCTAATGGTTCCAGAGGCGCCCACAACAACTTTTATGTCAGCTGCTGCTAATGCTTGAAAAGCGTTTGGACCAACGTTCCCAGTTATGAGCACTTTGACTCCCTTACTTGCCATAGTTTGGGCAGCTTGAATCCCAGCGCCACCCACCGCCCCAGAAGCCACGTTCGGAATTGCCTCAAATTGCAGTGTTTCGGAGTCCACTATCACAAAGTATGGGCATCTACCAAATCTTGAGTCTACCTGTGCGTCTAGACTGTTTGCCGTAGCCGATACACATATTTTCATTTCAATTAACTCCTCGATCACTCCTTACTCTTTCTTATCAGCCTTGGTAGAAGAGTAGGGTCTGGAATTGTGCGTTCTTTCCATTTTTTCTCCTCCAAAATTTTCATGACTTCATCTTTCATGGTAACAGGAACATCTGTGAAGGTTCGAACGAAAAGGTGAATGTCATCTGGCATTACGCCATAGAGACGTTTGTGCAGGTCAATGTAATGCGTCAACTTTATCGCTCTACCCTTTGAGGTGTCGTTGGGTCGCATGCAAAGTTTTGCAATCATAACCATGGCTTCTTCCTTGGTCTCAGCCGTAGTGAATAGATGTTCTGGTGTGGGACCAACGTAAACGCGATCCCCAGTGCGGGCATCATAGACGTACCAGTCTTCCTCACGATCAGCCCTTCCTAAAAGCATACGCCTATACTTGGATCCGTGAGGCCCAACAATCACAGGCACACCTAAACGCCAAAATCCGCTTGCAATGGAAGCTGCCTTCTGTGACATAGCCCCCCATGCAACCCCCACTGCCCCTACACGATTAAGAACGTAATCAGCTATCTCCTCATAATTAGCCCGCAATTTTCTTTTTGCAAATATGCTTGCAATTTTGATGGCAGCTCCAGCTATATGAGGATTCGAGACACACGAACCCACATTAACGACGCCGCCAGCATCAAAAGCACCTGAATATTTTTCATAAATAGTCTTTCCCTCTTCATTCTTTACCATAGCCATGGACATAGCTGCACACCCAGAAGCGACAACGATGAACCTACGTTTCGCAAATTCCTCAGCAATTTCCGCAACTTCTCTTCCACCCCGAGGATAGTTAGCACATCCCACTAAAGCAACTACTCCAGGAATTTCACCTAAAACTATGGGTCCACCAACATTCCTTATCTCCACATCTTGGATCGCACCTCGTCCAACCCGCATTTTAAACTTCTCATTCCGCAATTTTTCTTCTCCAGCTTTAACAATGAAGCTATGTAAAGGAAAATCGTTTGGACAAGCGGAATCGCAACGAGCGCAACCAATACAACTATCGAGGATTTCAGCCAACGGGTTAAGATCGCCCTTGGCCGCTGCTTTCATTGCCCCTGGTATAGGTTGATCGTCTGGACAAGCGCGTCTACACTCATTGCACTGTGTGCATTTTTGAGCTGCTGCGATTATTTCTTCTGTTTTTGGAATTACGTTAAATTTATTCCGTTTTGGAGCAACCGCTAACACAGTTTCAACAGCAACTTCTCCAACCTTGTCTGGATCCAAAATCAATACTCCAGGAACCTTGCCTTCAACCAAATCTGATATTATATTCTCTGAGGAACTTTCTGTCCTATTTTCAAGTCCCAAACAGTTTTTCTCGCTTGAGGCAATTACTGGCGTTTTAACTTTTTGAGCTTCAACCAACGTATCTGCCCGAATACACTGCTCATCAACCACAATTAGATCAGCTAACCCACTTCTGATGTAACGCAGTTGCCAAGATATGGGACCAACTATCTTCGCCATTGAGCTGTATCGGGTAATATCGTGGGCAGTACAGCATATTCCCACGACTTCTACTTTGCCGAACAATCCTTTCTCAGTTAGATAATCGATTATTCCGACAGAAGAAGGAACATTATGACCAATAACCAAAATAGTGGGTTTAGATATGTCTGCTATGCCAAAACCCAAATCTGTTAGCGGCGCTTCAGGATCAGCCTTCGGAAAACCGAGAACCGAAATTTGCGCTAAATCCGCAACTTCCATGCCTACTTGATCTACCATTCCAGCATGTAGAACTTTAGACTCAAAGTCGATGTTGCTCCCTTCTTGTCCAGTATGAGTTGCCGAAAGGAGATGAGTGACCTGTCCTTCGCAATACTCAAGAGCATCCTCCAAGTCTTTCAGCTTTTGAGGTCTGATGCCACAAACCAGTCGAGTGACTGGAGCCTCTACATCCACATTCAAACCTCCCACATTAATGGAGCTATTTCTACCATATTTTTCAATGAGGTGTTCCACCAAATGCCTTGCATGCGCAACATGAGTTGCGGCTCCAATACAGCAAGCAAGGAGGACTATACGTGACTGTTGAGCTGACATGTTCAATCCACAAGCTCCACGTTTGTCTCCTGTTAGGTCGCATTTGCCCATTGTGCAAAGACAGCAGACATCGCAGAAGGGCAAGTAAAAGGGCTTATACCTTCGAAGAAGTTTAAAATCCCAATCTCTAAGGCTTGTTATGGATGGAAAGGCTGTAGGACCAACGGTTTCTTCCCATGTCTCCTCAACTATCCTGCCAATAGACACATCAAGATTCTTTATGACACCAACATCCGTTTTTAACTCATCTATTTTTACATGTACACCTTTTTCGGGCAATCAAACTCACCTCACGAAATTTTTCAAATCCTCTCTCAGCTCAGGAATTTGGAAATAGGCGTTCTCCATGTTTCCTTCTTCATTTAAGAAAATTTCTATCTTGCCATGACATTCGAGCTGTGTGATGGGGTTTATTGTTATTGTTCTACTCATCTGCTGGTTCCCCGATCAGTTAAATTTGATTTAGTGGATACTTCAGAGTGCTCATTGCAGGTTAAAAATTGTTCAATTTTCCGGACAATTTCCATAAAAGACTTCGTTGCCGGAGAATCCACATGCTCAACAATAAAAGATCTGCCCTTGTCTGCATCTTCACAAATCTTTTGGTCTATGGGTATACTTCCCAAAAAGGGTATATCCAATTCTTCAGCTATCTTCTTTCCGCCACCGGATTGAAATATGTCAAATTTCGTTCCGCAGTTTGGACAGACAAATCCACTCATGTTTTCTATAATGCCGATAATGGGCATTTCAAGTTTCCTTGCAAACGTGACAGCCTTCTTAACGACAATCTGAGAAACCTCAGAAGGAATGGTGACAATGACTACGCCATCCATTTCGGGCAAGAGTTGAGCAACACTTAATGGCTCATCTCCAGTGCCTGGGGGCAAATCAATAAGCAGCAAATCCATTTCACCCCAAGCAATATCAGACAGAAATTGGCGTATCGCAGTCATCTTTAAAGGTCCACGCCAAATAACAGGCGCATTTTCATTAGGCAATAGGAAATCCATGGAAACAACCTTTATTCCCAACGGACCAAAAGCTGGAAAAACCCCAGCTGGCCCAACTTGAAGCCTCTGACCCGTTAACCCTAGCATTTTTGGCACGCTAGGTCCATGAATGTCCGCGTCTAAAATGCCCAAGTGATTAGCATGTCCATGCATGGCAAAAGCCATTGCAAGATTTACTGTAACTGTGCTTTTGCCTACACCGCCTTTGCCACTAATCACAGCGACTTTATGTTTAACTTTGCTCATTCTAACTCTGAGATTATCTTCTTGTTCCTGGATTTGTTTTCTCCTCTCATCGATTTCCGCGGTTCTACTAACCATTGTGAGTCCTCTATTGGTGTTGAAAATAGTTTGATACGTAAACCATATTAAATAGTTTATGTTTAAAAAATAAACTTAGTGACGGATATTTGGACGACATAGACAGGAAAATAATTTCAAAACTTCAGTTAGACGGAAGAGCAACATTGGAAGAGTTAGCTAAGAATATTGGGTTCACAAGTATGGGAGCTAAGAAAAGGTTACAAAAACTCTTAGAACAAAATTCAATCAAAGTTTCGGCTTTACTCAATCCTTTCTTGTTTAAACTTTTTCCAGCCATTGTACTACTCGAAATGGAAAACGCAGAGGCAATGCATAACCTTCTAAATAGATTTAAAGACTGCCCTAGAGTAATCCACATATTCAAAACCTTAGGAGGCTACAACCTTATAGGCTTAGTTATAGCTGAAAACCAAGACACTTTGGAAAGCATATCCGTAGAGAAATGCTCTTTAAGAAGCAGTGCTGGGATACGCAGATCAGAATTTTACCCCATAGGTGACATTTACTTCTCGCCTTATCTTCTAGTAAGAGAACACCTCGCTCATAAAGAAAGAACCGTAGCACCATGCAATGTGGACTGCATACCTTGCCACAGATATAAGGACAAAAAATGCGTTGGTTGTCCAGCAACAATTCATTACAGAGGAACCCTCTAGTTGGTAGCCTTGATAAGAGACATAGATAATAGAAAGCCCAATTCTACAGTTCTACTCAGAGAAGTTGAAAGAGCGGAGATAATAAGTTTAGTAGATAATTCAGTCGATTACTTATCTACAATTGATAAAGATGAAGTTAAACAAGTCAGAGAATGGGCAAAAGGACATCGTCAACTTCCAATGGCGGAACATGGATTTTCAATGCTTGTCCGCGTCTTTGACCATGGGAAATCGCATAGTATGCTTTTTGATACAGGCAATAGCCCAAAAGGAATAGTTAACAATGCTAAAAGAATGGGATTAAACCTTAGAGAAATAGAATGTATTGTTCTTTCTCACGGGCACTATGACCACTTTGGCGGGATGCTATCCACTTTAAAACTTGTTAATAAGGATAACTTGCCAATTATTATCCATGAAGATATGTTTAGTATAAGAGGTGTAGCCAACCCTGACGGAACAATAAGAAAATACCCCAAGTTTCCAACAGAAAATAGCATTAAACCGGCTAAATATGTTAAAACAAAGCATCCTTACATTATAGCCGAAAATGCCATACTTGTTACAGGCGAAATTCCCCGCAAAACATGCTTTGAAAAAGGATATCCACAACATCGAGTATTTATTGATGGCGAATGGCAACCAGACCCATGGATCTTGGATGATCGTGCAATAGTAATCAATGTAAAGCAGAAAGGTCTTGTGATACTTTCAGGCTGTGCACACGTTGGCATAATTAACACGATACTTTATGCAAGACAAGTCACTCGAGTTAATGATGTTTACGCTGTGATAGGTGGCTTCCACCTAGCAGGAAAAGAATACGAACAACGCATAAACCAAACAGTAAAAGAACTGAAAAAAATAAATCCCAAACTAATAGTGCCCTCACATTGCACTGGCTGGCGAGGAATCTGCACAGTAGCAAAAGCAATACCCCACGCATTTGTCTATAACAGTGTTGGAAATCTCTACAAGCTCTAATTTTTGAAATATCAAGCGAAAACACATTCAAAACCCATATACTTCAGGATTTAATAGTTAATTGACCAATTAAAGATACTAAATCTCAGCCATTTCTGAAACCTATAGCATTAAAAAGAATTGCATAGGAAACTTCACCAACAAAAGCACAATTGGATGCATAGAAGAAATCATAATTTTAAAATTCACACTTTATTCTCAATAAGTATGGATACCTCTTCACATCGATAAGTTTTGAGGATTCGCTACGTTTATTTATAGAGAATGAACATTAATAGGTTGAAGAAAGAGAGGACTACTGATGTCTAGAAGACCACCATCAAAAGACGAAGCCTTAGAAGCATTGGATTTCATAGTTAACGTGCTGAAAGAACACGAGAAAGACTTGGATCGATTGATAAATGAGTTAGGGACTATAACTGAGCGGCTAGGTGACACTGGCGAGTTAAGTGGTAAAATAGAGAAAGTGGAAGAAAGACTGACCACTTTACAAAATGAGATAACAAATTTAATCAGTTACTTGTCAGTTTCACATGAAGCACCAGCTACTCCAATGCTGCAAGCAACGGAACAAAAAACTAGCGTAGCACAAAATAGGGAGGCGCGTGGTCCTCCAGTAATTGTACGTTGTAAACAATGGGAAGATTTTCAAACGTTAGCCTACCAAGCCCAAACACTGTCTTTTCTTTATAAAGAAACAGAGAAGGCATTCCAAGTAGATGCACTGAAGGATAGTCAGATAATCACTTACAGTGGCGAATTGCCAAAGGAGATTTCGCTTCTAAAAACTTGGCTTTCAAAACAACTTGACATTCCTGAGAAAAAGGTTTTGGAAGGCATTTTGGCTATAGGTTAAGCTTTGCTTAATGTTTGTATGTTTGTGTTATTTAGCAAAGTTTTTATACAAGTATTGTATATTAAGTATTAAGATGCATTACAGCGTCTATGGAGGGCTAAGGTTGAAGGCTGAACCAATAGCAGCCCAGAATCGTTTTATTCCGTTTTCGAAGCCTTCTCCTTTCTCCTCGATGACGGATATGGCTGCGTGGTTTAGCCAAAAAACGATGAACGCCCTCCAATAAAAACATGCGAAAAAAAGGGAAACCAAATGAGCAGAAAAAGCGAAAACAGATTGAAGATTCAAGAGGAATTCGTAAAATTTGAAAAGGCAATGGAGGAACTTCATATTCTGCGTCAAGTAGCTCAGGATTTAAAAAGCTTCAGAGAAATGATGAAGTTTAAGAAGTACGATTAATTCTGCAGCAGTATAATCCTTAAATATTTTCAGAGGCTATTTTCATATTCGAAAACACTATGGAAACTTCTCAAAACATCCATTTCTTTAATACGTTAACACGTAAAAAGGAAAAATTCGTTCCTTTGGAGAAAGGCAAAGTTAGAATGTACACATGTGGCCCTACGGTTTATGATTTTGCGCATATCGGCAACTTTAGAGCTTTCATTTTTGAAGATTTACTAAGAAGATGGCTAGAATACCGCGGCTTCAAAGTTACACAGGTTATGAATTTAACAGATGTGGATGACAGAACAATTGCGGCTTCAAGGAAACTTGGAATACCATTAAAGAAGCATACTGAACAGTATATTAAAGCCTTTTTTGAAGACATAACGAGTTTGAATATTGAAAAAGCAGAGTACTATCCAAAGGCAACGGAGCACATTCCAGAAATGGTAGCGTTAATCAAGAAGCTAATGGAGAAAAGCTACGCTTATAGAGGTGAAGACGGTTCAATATATTATGACATTTCAAAATTCAGAAACTATGGTAAACTATCCAAATTCAAAGTTAAAGCACTCAAAGCAGGAGCAAGAGTGAAAGTTCAAGAGTACACTAAAGAAGAGGCAAGCGATTTTGCCCTTTGGAAAGCATGGGATGAAGAAGATGATGATGTTTTCTGGGAAACAGAGCTTGGGAAGGGGAGACCTGGATGGCATATTGAATGTTCAGCTATGTCAATGAAGTATTTGGGTGAAACTTTTGACATTCACTGCGGCGGTGTTGATAACATGTTTCCACATCATGAAAACGAGATTGCCCAAAGTGAAGCTGCCACTGACAAGAAATTTGTTCGTTACTGGCTTCATAATGAGCATCTTCTCGTTGAGGGAAAGCGTATGGGCAAGAGATTCGGCAACTATTACACTTTGCGAGATTTAATCAAGATGGGACATGACCCGAAAGCCGTTCGCTATTTGCTTTTGACAACTCACTATAGGCAGCAGCTTAACTTTACATTTGATGGTCTAGAAGCTGCAAAAAATGCCGTTGACCGATTAACAAACTTCATGTATAGATTGTTGGATGCTAATGGAAATGGTTGTGGAGAGAAAATCGAAAGTCTGATGAGACGTGTGCAAAGGGATTTTGGCAAAGCAATGGACGATGACTTAAACATAGGTGCAGCCGTAGCGGCACTTTTCGATTTTGTAAGAGAAGTGAATAATCTCTTGGATGGTAACATGCTAAGCAAGAAAGAAGCAAAAAAAGTTTACGAGTTAATGGTTGGCTTTGACAAAGTTTTAGGCGTTATTGGAGAAGTTAGAAAAGGGGAAAAACTGCCTAAAGAGGCAGAAGAGCTTATTAGTAAAAGAGAAGATGCAAGAAAAGCTAAGGATTGGGAAACTGCTGATAAAATCAGAAACCAACTTAAAGCTATGGGTATAATAATCGAAGATACACCTCAAGGCGTAAGATGGAGAATAGAAAAGCATTAAACTATCAACGTATTCCCTTGGTGTTCCAACTATTAGTCGCATATTTTTCTTCAAGTTTTTCAGCAAGCTCTAGTTCATATGGTGACAATTCGCTGCTAACAAGCTGAATGTTTAGGGCTTTTTGAAAACCATGGACCAGTGCTTGATGCACTTCGCTGTTTGGAATAGGCTTTCCAAGCTCATTCTGCAATGAGGTTATTTTATGTTTTGCCACATCTATAATTTCCATGCATGTGCTAGCCCATGGAACACGTAAAAAAGTGAACATTTTCTCCAGATCCACATCTAAAAGGATTGTGCCATGTTGTAAGACAATTTTGCCTTTATGGGATTGGGCACTTCCGGAGATTTTCTTTCCATTAACTGTCAGGTTTGGGCATGTTTTTGCATTACCTTCATTAAAATCTGTAATTAGACCAAGAATTTTGAAGGCTTCTGCAATTCCAGAATAGATTTTTGCATAAGCTCCAGTTATATCCTCCGCGTTTAAATCTTCTTTATGGGCAATTACGCTGTAAGTGATTTCACCTTGGGCATCATGATACACTGCTCCACCACCAGTTATCCGCCTTACGACATCAACGCTATATTTGCGGCAGTTATCTAATTGAACTTCATTTTCTAAATCTTGGAATTTCCCTATAGAGACTGCAGATGGCTTCCATCGGTAAAATCTTAAAGTGTCTGGCACAAGATTCTTTATTCTTGCAGTTTGTATAGCCTCATCTATAGCCATGTTTGTATAGGCGTTATGCGTTTCAAGTCTTAACAATCGCCAAATATTCATGAAGAATCAACCTTTGCTTTCATTGCCCTTTATTTATCCAAAGCGATTTTTGTCTTTTGCCTGATATAGATGTCTGATAGATTTTTAGGATGGTGCGTTATAGTAAAAGTAATTAATGCTTCTGCAATTAAGATGCCCGCATGGATTCAAGCAGAACAGTTTTGATCAGTGAAAAACTGTTACAGATGCTTTTAGAAAGTGCAAGGAGACTTTATCCAAAGGAGATGATTTTCCTCCTCAAAGGCGAAAGGAAGAAGAACATAGTTAAAGTTTCTGAAGTTATTGTTCCACCACTGGCTACTTATGGGGCGGGTTTTGCCAATGTTCCGCTTCACATGTTGCCTACAGATTTTTCTATAATTGGAACAGTACATTCGCATCCTTCCGGAAATTTAACCCCATCAACAACTGATTTAAACCACATGTTTGGAGTTATCCTCATGATTGCTGGCTTTCCATATGTCAACGCTGGCAACATTGCAGTGTACAATCGCAACGGAGAGAAGTTGACGTTAAAGATTGCTAATATATGAGGAATGCTTGAAATTTGATTACCTGTTAGCATGTTACAGTTTAAATATTAGTTTTGTGATTAAACGTAGCGAAAAGGAAAAAAGCATATGGGTTCAAAATCTCCAAGAGGCGAATTTGCCGCAAGAAAATTGTTAAAAAAGCGCAAAAAACTCCGATGGAGCAGCATGTACTATAAACGTCGAATGCTCATGCTAGACGTAAAAGCAGATCCGTTGGAAGGTGCACCCATGGCAAGAGGCATAGTCCTCGAAAAAGTAGGCGTCGAAAGCAAACAACCCAATAGTGCCATAAGAAAATGTGTTAGGACACAACTAATAAAAAACGGCAGAACCATAACTGCTTTTCTACCGGGAGATGGAGCTTTAAATGTCATTGACGAACACGATGAAGTTGTAGTTGAAGGTATAGGAGGCTCACGTGGAAGAAGCATGGGAGATATTCCAGGAGTACGCTGGAAAGTCATCACAGTTAATGGTGTGTCATTGAATGAACTTGTTTATGGAAGAAAGCAGAAACCTGCTCGGTGATTGTTGTGAGTCAAAAGCAAGAAGAGAAAGAGATTAGACTTTTCGAAAAATGGAGCTTCAAAGGAGTTCAAGTAAAGGATTTAGGATTACAAAGATATGTTTCATTAAGACCGATGACAGTGCCCCACAGCATGGGAAGACATGAGCACAAACGTTTTCGCAAGGCAAATGTCAACATTGTCGAAAGACTTATGAACAATCTTATGCGGCCTGGAAAAAATGCCGGCAAAAAAGCTCGGGCTATGAATATTGTGAAACATGCATTTGAGATAGTACATTTGCGCACAGGCAAGAACCCTATAGAAGTGCTTGTAAAGGCTGTGGAAAATTCTGCACCATGTGAAGACACGACAAGAATCAGTTACGGTGGTATAGTGTACCACTTGTCGGTGGATGTTGCCCCACAGAGAAGAGTTGACTTGGCTTTGAGGCACATTTGCGAAGCTGCAAGGCAAGCGTCAATAAATAATCCACGTTCGATTGAAGAGTGCTTGGCTGACGAGTTAATCTTAGCTGCAAATAATGACATGAAGAGTTATGCAGTTTCAAAACGTCACGAAATAGAAAGAGTAGCTCAAGCTTCAAGATAGTAGCAGCTTTATTTCACGTGAATTTCAACGACATCCCCGTCTTCTAGAACAAAGGTGGAACCAACCTTTTGCGGACTGAAAACGAGGCGCTTAGCCCAAATTTTCGCAAAGGAGAAATTTCTGCTGAGATCACTATGAATATTCTTAGCTAAATCGTAGATCGTGGCTCCTTTTTTAAGAATAAATGGTTTTTTTGAAAATTCCTTAGCACTCGGCTCTTTCGTGTAAACACGGATTATATCTAACGTTCGGAACAAAATTTCGCCTAACTTATCTAATCCAGCATGGTTTATGCAGGAAACTGGAAGAATAGGCAATGTATTGCCAACAAATATCTTTAACAATTCCAGCTTAGCCTCTGAATCTTTTGAATCCATTTTGTTTGCAACTATAATTGTAGGCTTGTACGTTGGACTTCCAAAAATAGCTTCTTCCACGTCGTCCAGTGAGGCTTCTCCAGAAATTTTGACCACAGCATCCGCGATGCGATAGCTCTTAAGAAGACCTTCAACATCCTTCATGGTGCAGTCCAAAAGACACCCAATTAGAATTATGCGTAATCCTGCACCCATGTATTTCTTTTCAATTTCAACCCGTGCTTTAGGCCTGCTTACAAGAATCCTAGCCTTATCCAATTCACTTAGAATGAGAGATAGCTGTTGAACTGGATCTTGGGACAAATCCACCATTAAAATTAAGCCGTCTGCGTTACGGGCTGAAGCCAAAGTCTGGAGACCCCAAGCTTTTCCATCAGCAGACCCCTCCATCAATGCTGGGACTTCAACAACTTGAAATTGAACATCCTCATAATTCATTATGCCTGGCACTGGTTCTCTTGTCGTGTAGGGACTTGCTGAAACCTCAACCTTAGCATTTGTAATAGCCGAAAGTAAACTGCTTTTTCCAACATTAGTCACTCCAATAACTCCTATTTGGGCTGCACCCTCCTTTTCAATTAAAAATTTCGGTCCACCTTTTCCAGTTTTTTTCCGCTTTTTTTCTTCAATCTCCCTTCGCAGAGTGGCCATTTGCTTCTTAATTTGACCACGAAGTTTTAGTGTGCCCTTATGTTTGGGAACCAAGCTTAGGAATTCTTCCATGCGTTGAAGCCTTTCTCTTGGATATTTTGTTGCTTCAACTTCAGCCCATTTCTTTTTAGCATCTGGTGGCAAGTTTGTTGGCATAATATTGACTCGTCCAATCAATAATTTCCAAAATTAGCTTTAATATTTCTTTCCAAACTCGCTAAACGTCCATAGTTAGGGTTATCATAAACTTTTAATAATTGAATGAACAGTTGTGTAAACGAACCCACTAAAAATTTAGAGAATAAAATTGAAAAATAGGAGGAAAAAGAATGAGCAAAAGTGAAAAGCCACACTTAAACTTGGTAATAATGGGACACGTAGATCATGGAAAATCAACAACCACAGGACACTTGCTATACTTAGCTGGCGCTGTTGATGAGAGAACAGTTAAGGCTTATGAAGAAGAAGCCAGAAAAATGGGCAAAGAAACTTTTAAATTTGCATGGGTCCTCGACAACCTCAAGGAAGAAAGGGAAAGAGGCTTAACAATAGATCTACGATTTCTAAAGTTTGAAACAAAAAAGTACTATTTCACAGTAATAGATGCGCCAGGACACAGAGACTTCGTTAAGAACATGATTACAGGAGCAAGCCAAGCTGATGGTGCAGTCCTCTTCGTTTCTGCCAAAAGAGGCGAATTTGAAGCAGGCATAGGACCAGGTGGTCAGACAAGAGAGCACGGCTTCTTAGCGTTCACTTTGGGCGTTCGCCAGCTTGTTGTAGCTGTTAACAAAATGGATGATGCATCAGTGAATTGGGGTCAAGATCGTTATAATGAGGTTAAGAATGAAGTTTCGCGGATGCTTAAGATGGTAGGTTACAAGGTGGAAAAAATTCCTTTTGTGCCTACTTCTGGATGGACAGGCGACAACCTTGTTAAGCAAAGTGATAAGATGCCATGGTATAAAGGACCAACACTTATTGATGCTTTGGACACATTTGAGCTTCCTCCAAAACCTTTAGACAAGCCATTGCGTCTTCCTGTTCAAGATGTTTACAGTATTACTGGCGTAGGCACTGTTCCTGTTGGAAGAGTTGAAACTGGAGTACTTAAAGAAAACGACGTAATAATATTCATGCCATCTAACAAGCAAGCTGAAGTTAAATCATTAGAAATGCATCACACCAGGATTCCAAGAGCTGAACCAGGAGACAACATAGGATTCAACGTGAGAGGAGTGTCAAAAACTGATATACGCCGAGGCGATGTTGCAGGACCAGTTAATAATCCACCTACTGTAGCGAAAGAATTCATTGGGCAGGTAATTGTGATTTATCACCCAACAGCAATAGCAGCAGGATACACGCCAGTTCTTCACTATCACACTGGGCAAATTGCATGCAGATTCACGGAGCTGATAAGGAAAATTGACCCACGTTCAGGACAAGCTGTAGAAGAGAAGCCGACTTTCCTTAAAACTGGAGATGCCGCCTTAGTGAGAATGGAGCCCCTGCATCCAATATCAATTGAGTCCTACACTGATTTTCCAGAGCTTGGAAGATTCGCCGTCAGAGACATGGGCACAACAGTAGCTGCTGGCGTTGTGAAGGAAATCACAAAGAAAGGACCATAAACTCCTTTTTTCTATCATTTTTTGTGTGTGTAGCAATCTAGTTTTTGTTTGGATTTAAAGACCATGATTTAACAAGATTGGCATTGGCTTTTTCCAATAGTAAGAGATTTCATGGTTAGTTGACACTATTTTAGCGTGCTCGCGCTCTTACTCTAGGCTCAAGTAAAGTCCAAAGCCACTCGACAAACTCTCCAAGATTCTTTGTTTGAATGTAAACTTCTCCAGGTCCTTCAACATTTGTTACTAAGCCTTCTCCGCCGAGGATTGTTTCTTTTAATCCACCAAACTTTGTAACTTTATAGTTGCATGTGTTGCTAAAGGCTACCAAGTGAAAATTATCAACAATCATTGATTGACCAGACTGTAAGACATGTTTATCTATTGCACCGAAAGTATTTATGAACAGTGTTCCATCTCCAGTAACCTTTATCATGAATAAGCCTTGACCAAATAAGCCTCTGGTGAAGCCTTCCCACTTGACATCCAAATTGACATTTTCTGTTGATGCTATATAGGCGGATTTCTGTATAACATAGCCTTGATTTGGTTTTATTTCCAATCTTTCGATGTCACCTACAGGTGCAGAAACGAATCCAACTTCCCCTGTGCCATTTCTTGAAGTATATTCATTCACCCAAAAGGATTGGCGTCCAAAAATTGCCAGACCTAAAGTGCCTAAGAGACTTGTTTCTCTTTTTCTTGTGTGGACCTCAATGTTTGGGTCCATATATGTCATTGCGCCTGATTCGGCAACTATTTTCTCGTTTGGCTCTAGGTTTACTACAAGCATTGAGTAGGATGGCTTATACTTTATTTCATACTTCATTTTTGGTTCCTCTCTCTGGATCTTATACGGTTGTCCTTTTTAGCTCTTATAAATGTTAAATGATAAATTTTCAAGCAAACGTTTGCAGATTTTTGTAGTCTATGAAGTTTTATCTGTAAGAAATAATTAGTCTCTCACAGTAATGGCATAGTGCAGGGTTGAGTTTGATGTCTGGAACTGAAACTTTACTTCCATATTTAAAGGAAAAGAAAGGTGAAGAGTGGGAACCAACAATTATTGTTGATGGCCGAGAAGCAAATACTGCCACAAAAATTGTTAAGGGTCTCATAGAACGTGGTGTAAACGTGAAAACTGCCACGTTAGAGAAAGGTGATTATGTCTTATCTGATGAATGTGCAGTGGAGAGAAAAACTGTTCACGATTTTGTTTACACGCTTACGCGGCGGTATCTTTTTGAGCAGTTGTTTTTATTGAAAGAAGTTTACCCGAAATCACTAATTCTCTTAGAAGGTTACCTGCCGATAATCTACAAATTCAGCAGAATCCAACCCGCATCTGTCTGGGGTGCAATGTTCAACCTGGCAAAAAATGGCATAGCCATAGTGAATACAACCTCTTATAAGGAAACAATAGATTTTCTTTATGTAGCTGCAAGACAAGAGCAAACTGTTGAGAAAAGAGCGCCAACAATTCATCCAGTTAAAACATGTGAAACATTATCAGATGCTCAAGTATATTTTGTTGCAAGTTTGCCGAACATTGGAAGAGAAAAAGCCATATCAATCCTTAAATCTTACAAGACCCCTTTGAACGCTCTAATAAACGTGGATGATTGGCCCAAAACTGTCTATGGGCTGGGACCAAAAATAAGCAACAAAGCAAAGGAAGTACTAAGCACCCCTTTCAAAGAGTGAAAAAATATGGATGTTGAGATTGCGCCTACAAGAAAAATCAAAATATTAGGTTTGGACAAGCGTTCAGTCAGTGACATTGCTTGGTGTGCAACAACCTATGGAGTGAATAGGCTTTATTGGGTAGATGGATATTTAATGTGTCTAGAAGTTTATGAAAAATCATTTGACCATGAAATAAAAGCCAAGGAGTTTCCAATAAGCCAAATTTGCTATGCCAAATTTACAAAGTATGAGAAAATCTACGAGATTGACAAAAGCCTCCAGATCCCAATAGTAAATGTTTCAGACATGCAAATATTTCAAAATATATTAAAGGCAATTTTGAACAGCGAGAAAGAAGGCTCTAAAACTTGACCTTAACTTTTCTTAACATACTCATAGCCAAGCTTAAACGCTTTAACATTCACGTCTAAATGCTTTTTCGGAACAAGCTCTCTTAAAGCATTCATAACACTACTATCTTTTATCGGAATTTTTCCAGTTGCAGCTAAAGCTCCAACAAGAACAATGTTTTCCGTCAAAATGCTTCCAGCTTTTTTAGCTAATTCTCCAGTCTCTATGAGAATAATGTTTTTTGTAAAGTGCCATATCTTTGCTCTTATCTCTTCCAAGTCTGGGTATTTCTTCATCTTAGCTGTAAACTCTGTTGGCTGAATTGGCTCACAACTCATTATGATAAGCGTTTTTTCAGAAGCAAATTTCAGATTTCGCAAAATTTCCAATGGTTCAAATCCCAAAATCACATCAGCTTGCCCCTCAAGAACCGTAGGCGCCAAAACTTTTTCACCTATTCGTACATGAGAAACCACAGCTCCGCCACGTTGAGCCATTCCATGAATTTCACTGACTCGAACATTCAGTCCTTCTTTAACAGCGGCTGTGCCCAAAATTTCCGCTGCTAAAAGTATGCCTTGACCACCAACACCAGCCAAAACAACATTAAATTCTCCCCCCATCTTTAACACTTTCCTTTTACTTTTCTCACTGCCTTATTGCATTATATGGGCAGAGTGATGCACATAGCCCACAAGCAGTGCATAAACTCTCGCTTATACGAACCTTTCCCTCTTCGACAACCAATGCGGGACAACCTAACAGCTTGATGCAAGCCATACAATTTGTGCATTTATCAGTAATTTTGTAAGTAATAATTTCTACGCCCTTGCGTCTCCATTCTCTGACAACCATCAAAGTGCAGGGTGAGCGAAAAACAATTACTGAAGGACCTTGAAAATGTAAGGCTTCTTTCAAAATTGCTTCTGCTTCCTTAATCTTGAATGGGTCAACCACCTTAACATATTTTATGCCACATCCTTCAGCGATTTTCTCTATAAGTATTCTCTCTGTAGGTTTTTGCATTCCAGTCATGCCTGTGCCTGGATGAGGTTGATGCCCAGTCATAGCAGTTGTAAGATTATCCAAAACAGCAATAACAACCTTATGATTATTATAAACTGCATTAATGAGCCCTGGAATTCCAGCATGAAAGAACGTTGAGTCTCCGATTACTGCAATGGTGCTTTCGCCTATAGTCTTGCTTATCCCTTCAGCAGTACCTATGCTTGCTCCCATACAAGTCAGAATATCGCCCACACTTAATGGTGGGGCACAGCCTAATGCATAACAGCCTATATCCGTTGAATAGACGGCCTTCTCACCAGCAACCTTTCTCAATACATAAAAAGATGCTCTATGCGGGCATCCAGCACACAATATTGGCGGTCTAGGAAGCAAGTCCTTAACAATTTCAGCATACTTCTCATCAATTTTCTCGAAGGCTATTGGCAATTTGTTTTCAGCAATCTTGGCCAAACCAGTAGCAACGATGCGTATAGAAAACTCGCCGTCTCTTGGAAAATATTGCTTGCCCATTTTTCCATAAATCTTAATTTTAGGTGCATAATCTTTTGCAATAGCCTTTATCTGCATTTCCAAGTAAGGCTCTAACTCTTCAACAATAATTACTCTTTTATGCTTACTCAAGAATTCTCCAATCATTTTTTCAGGAAGCGGATACGTCATGCCAAGCTTCAAAATGCTGACATCCAAGCCTATCAAATCTGCAGCTTCAATCGCATAATTGTATGCTGCACTTGAAGAAATTATGCCAAATTCTCTGCTCTTTCCTACACGCACGATTCTATTGTAAGGCGATGTTTCGCTGATTTTTTTCGCATCTTCCTGCTTTTTCAAAAGTACAGTGTGTTTTGGTCTGGAATATGTTGGAACCATTACGAGACGTTTTACATCCTTAATGAATTTGCCATTCAAGTTTGGTTTTGTAATTTTGCCATATTCTACTGGCCCTCGTGTGTGACTTACGCGGGTTGTGGTTCTTAAAAGCACTGGTAATTCCAGTTTTTCAGAAATTTCAACCGCAGAAATCGTCATATCTTTGGCTTCCTGAGCGTCAGAAGGCTCCAAGCAGGGTAAATTCGAAAGCAGAGCATAAAAGCGGTTATCCTGCTCATTCTGTGAACTGTAACATTCCGGGTCGTCAGTTGTGACTATGACAAAGCCGCTTCTAACACCAGCATAAGCCAAACTCATAACAATATCCGCAGCCACGTTCAATCCAACATGCTTCATCGCAGAAAGTGCCCGAACCCCACAGTTCGCAGCTCCAGCTGCCACTTCAACAGCAACAATTTCATTAGTTGAATACTCCATGTACAAGCCAGCTTTACCAGCAATCTCCGAGATTGAATCACCTACTTCAGAAGCCGGCGTTCCTGGATAAGTTGTAACTACACTTACACCAGCTTCCAGAACTCCTCTGGCTATGGCTTCATTACCTAGAAGAAGGGCTCGTTCTTTCGGGCTATCTTTTAAGATTGTATATGCGTCTGGCAATATTCTTCTCTCCAATCAAGAAGAGACTTTCATTCATTGCCTTTTACATATAACTTTTGGTTAAAAAACGAAGCAAAGTATTATTAAAATGTGCATCTGATAAAGACAGAATTTATGAGGATTATGTGATGAAAACATCAAAGAAATGTTGGTTATGCTGATATATTCTATATGAGTAGGGGGCTCGCTTGCGCACAATTTCAATGGAAAAAGAGATTGGCGACCATTAAAGGCGCCTTCCCAAATTCTTATTTACCTTTAAACATTGGTTTTCTTTTTTCCGTAAATGCTGCTACGCCTTCCTGCAAATCTTCTGTAGAGGCTACTACACCGAAACCTTCACGTTCTAAAGCCAATGCCGCATCCAAACCAATGTCAGCACCTTTATTGATCAATACTTTTGCAACTTTGATTGCTATTGGAGCCTTTTGGGCTAATTCTGTGGCAAATTGTCTTATAGTTTCTTTGAATTTTTCGGCAGTAACCACCATGTTTAATATTCCCAACTGTTCAGCAGTTTTCGCATCTATTAGTTTTCCGGTGAATACGAGTTCTTTGGCTTTTGTCTTGCCAGCTAGGCGTGTCAGCCTTTGGGTTCCGCCCCAACCCGGTATCAGACCTATGTTGATTTCTGTCTGTCCTAAGCGGGCGTTTTCAGATGCTATCCGTATGTCACATGCCATGGCTACTTCTAAGCCGCCACCTAGAGCGTAACCGTTTATGGCGGCTATCACTGGTTTTTCCAGGTTTTCTAATGTGTAACAGAGTTTTTCTCCCATGAGTGACAGCTCTCTAGCTTTTAGGGCGTTCATTCCTTTCATAGTTTTTATGTCTGCTCCTGCAGAGAAGGCTTTTTCGCCTGCACCAGTTAATATAACTACACGAATGTTTTCATCGTTCCTAATGTCTTCTAATGCTTGGAGTATTTCCTCCACGAGTTCTTTGCTGAAGGCATTTAATGCTTCTGGACGGTTAAGTGTGATTGTTGCTATTCCTTCATTTTTTTCATAAATTATGTATTTGAACTCCATTACTTGTTCCCTCTATTTTTGTGTCCAATCATAGAAACCTTTGCCCGTTTTTCTGCCGAGCAATTGTGCCTTAACCATTTGCTTCAGTCCTTGTGATGCATGGAATTTCGGATCCAATTCCTTTTCCAGGACTTCGGCTATTGCTAAAGTTGTATCTATGCCTACATAATCCAAAAGCATCAGTGGTCCCATTGGCCAGTTTAATCCAAGTTTGATTGCCTTGTCAATATCATCCCTATCAGCGATGCCTTCCCAGTACAATGCTGCTGCTTCGTTTAATGCTGGGATAAGAATACGATTTACGATGAAGCCTGGTGAATCCTTTTTCACGATGACTGTTTCTTTTTCCAGACGCTTTGCCACTTCCAGAATTGTTTGTATTGTCTCGTCTGATGTTTTTGCGCCTCTTATGACTTCGACAAGTTTCATGAGTTGTGGTGGGTTAAAGAAGTGCATTCCACAAACTTTTTCTGGACGTTTTGTTGCAGATGCAAGTTCAGTTATGCTTACGCTGGAAGTGTTAGAGGCTATTATTGCGTATACAGGTGCATAAGTGTCTACTTCACGAAACATAGCCTTTTTAAGCTCAATATTTTCTGGCACCGCCTCAATTATCAGGTCAGCGTTTGAAACTGCTTCTTTAAGGTCTATGGTTGGATGAATCCTTGCAAGGATTTCCTTCATCTGTGCCTCTGTTATTTGCCCTTTGCTTAGAAATTTTTGTAGGCTCGTGCGTATCATGTTCATGCCATTGTCAATGAAACGTTGTTCAATGTCGCGCATGTTGACTTCGTACTCGCCGATTTGTGCGGCCACTTGTGTTATGCCGTGTCCCATTAAGCCTGCACCTAAAACTGCTATTTTTTTAACTTCCATAGCTATTTCACCTTTTAAGTAGAGAATTAATTGTTTATTATTCTGTTAAAAAAGGTTTTCAAATATTAGCTGAAAAGTGGATGGTTATTTGCCTCATTTTGTTTTTAACATTGCAAGTGCACTTAGAAGTATTAGGGCTACGCCTGCATAACGTATTGGTGAAATGTACTGTTGGAATATGAGTATTGCCCATATGTTATGAAGTGTCGGATCTAGTAATAGGATTGTACCTTCGGTTGTTGGTGTTACCTCGTTTGGTTTAATGTAGTTTAGGCAACCGTATGGCAAAGCAGTGCTGAGGAGTGCAAAAAATGTGAGTATGAGAAGTTGGTATGGATCTAGTGCTGAGAAACTTGTGAATGCTGGAGTTTTGACAAAGTTTTCCAAAATGAAACCTAAGATTAGAGCCCATAAAATTGCAAAAATAAATGTGTTGAATAATGCTTGCATTGGTGCGTATTGTGTTTTACCTACTCTTTTGAAGAACAAGTATAGTGAGTATAGAAAGCCTGCAATTAGGGCAAGTGAGATTCCACTAATGTTTAAGGTTGAGTATTGTTCCGTTGCGATGCCACTTACAAGGAAAACACCGATCATTCCAGAGGCTATTATTGCCGATTTTTTCTTAGTTATTTTCTCTCTCTTAGAAGCTACTGCAAGGATTGCTGTAAAAAAAGGTTGAGTGTAAATTAGGGCTGTCGAAACCGCGATTGGACAGCCGAGAATTATTGATGATAGAGCAGCCAGTAGGAATGCAGAAAAAACAAAGCCTGTAACAGCGAAGTACTTTAAGTCTTTTCGTTCGAGTTTAACTTTTCCTTTTATTAGAAGGAATGTTAGTGGAAGGGCTAAAACGATGCGAAAGAATACTTGTTGAAGACTTGAGACTCCAACATTTTTAAGCAATGTTGAAAAGATAAGTATGAAGCTGAAACCGAAACTGGCAAGCAATAATAAAGCGTGACTTCGTGAAAGACTCAGCTTCAGTATCCCATATCCCACCATGCATAAGTCTTTGCTAAGTGCTCATTTGTTTATTGTTCTGTTAAAAAGCCTTTTCAGAAAAAGCACAGTATATTGTATGGAGTAAGAAGTATATAGAATGTTTGTGTTAGTTCCCTTATGTAGATGAACTTTGAGTTCACTAATTTGTTAAAACAAAGCAAAGAACAGCAACTTATGCCTCTCTTGTGCAACCCCGTTCCATAATTAGCAAAAGTCATAAAAACAAATTATTTGCCCATTCTTATCTGACCTGTCATAATGCAGATATAACAATGAGCTTATTGCGGGAGATTTCCCAAAATCCATTCAATTTCATTGCATTAATCCCACAAAGTCCATACGACATATCTACAATTTACCTCGCGAATGAGCTTTTTCCAAAATGTCAAGCAGCTTCTCCTTTGTCTGTCTTTATCTTTTTCATCATTTTTCGATGACTGGGGAAAAACCCAGCCTCCAATCTAAGGGACTTTCTGACTACTTTCCGAATCCCAAACTCCAGCTCGGTAAGGGTTAGCACAGTAGGCACATATGGATGGTTGAACTTTGCGTTGGAATTGCGACACTAGATGAATTAAAGTTCGCAAGTCTGTTTAAAGAATTAAAAGAACGCGCTCTCACTAACACGGCTAGTTCAAGATGTGCGTTGTTTAATCTGCACACCTCAACGATTGCTCAAGTGCTACTCTAATCTCGTGCCACAATTTAAGCAGAACGAATATTCTAGACTCATTTCCTTTCCACAGTTAGGGCAGTTTGTCTTAAGAGGATTGCCACAAAGTTCGCAATACCTGGCTAAGGGCGAAATAATAGAGGCGTTACATTTTGGACAATCTCTCCTTTTTTCTTGTTTCTCGGTGGCTGCGCTGCTCGAGGTCGCGGGGATCAGAAGTAGTAAGCTTTCACCGCGGTGAAGGGAAAGTATCCTTTCTCTGAGGGTTGGATAAATGTGTTCAGTAATGCGGTAACCAACATATTCCTTGCTTGTTTTCCAGTCCTTCACTTTCATCTCTTCCAGAATGCTCTGCCTTAGAAGTATCTTCAGTAGTTTTCCTATTCTAGTGTCGTAGTAACGCGTTTTTGTGAACCATCCTTTCGGCAATTGAAACTTCTTTTCAAGCTGTGCACCAATTTGGGAACCATACATTGGTCTGTTTTCGTTTTCTATTAAAACGGAAAATATCGATAGGCTTGTGACTGGGCGATAACCGATGACTATCATATCAAGTATAGATTTCAGAGGTTCCTTTATTTTTCCGTCAATGTTTATAAAGTCCTTACTTAAGAAAGCATTATCGACATACCTCGGTGGCCCTTCTTCGTAGTATCTAGGCCAAATGAATGGTTTCAGAAAATGATAGAAACGTTCAGACACAATACCCTCTCATAGGTAATTACAGAATCTCGTAATATAAGTTTTTCCCTAGTAGATAACGTAAGAACGAGATTACGGAAAAAAAGCATTTTATATTTCCGAAGACGTGGCAATACTGAGGGAAAAAATGAAGAAAATATTCGTAACGATGACTATTTGTCTCTTCTGCTTCTCATTGATTGCAATTGTTGCACCATATTCAAAGGTCGAAGCGGCGTCAACACAAGCATACCTCTCTGATTTTCTTCGGCTTACCACGAATCCCGATTCAGACAGAGCACCTTCTTGGTCTCCAGACGGTTCCAATATAGTGTACCATGCCTTTGCTGGTACATGGTATAGACACATATGGGTCATGAATGCAGACGGAAGCGGCAAGAAACAGTTGACTTTTGGAAATGTGGTCGATGAAAGCCCTGACTATTCTCCAAACGGAGCGAAGATAGTGTTTATGAGATACGGTCTCCGAGGTGGCGTCTTCGACTTGATGACGATGAATCCAGATGGAACGAATATCCAGCAACTGACATCAAGTGGTTTAAGCCGACACAAACCCAAATGGTCTCATGATGGTCAAAGATTGGCTTTCCAATATGTTGATGATATTGGGTCGACAACCACGAACGAATTACATATAATGAACGCGGATGGCTCAAATGAGATAACATTGGCTTCGATCCCGCACGGCTTCACCACAGATGCCAGTTGGTCACCCGACGACACACAGATTGCTTATGCCAAAGACGACGGAATATGGGTAGTTAATACCTCGCCCCCGTACGAAAAAACACATCTGTTTACGACAAGTCTCCCAGTGACTCATCTCTGCTTCAGTCCGGAAGGTAAACATATTCTGTATACACGTCAAAGCGCAATTGGACAACCTCAAGAAGACTTCTACCTGATAACTTCCAGCGGCAACTTTGTAGCTCAGCTTACAAACGACAGCAAGATATGGCTCCCGTTTGACTGGTCACCAAACGGTGAAAACATTGCTTTTAGCTCAACAAGTTCAGGCAATGAGGATATCTGGCGTGCGCAAATCACCATAGCTGCAGGTGAGGTCCCGCTCTGGGGACAATGGTGGTTTTGGACCATAGTCGGTCTAGGAGCAATCACGATTGTCTTCGCATTAAATACATTCCGTCATATCAGAAAACCATCTACCCCAAAGCCAGCTATCGTCCCACAAAACAAGATACCATCAAAAACAAACAAGGTCTGTCCGAATTGCGGAGCCAACCTCCCAGCGGATTCAAAATTCTGTGGAAAATGCGGAACCTCTTTAGAATAATCCCCATCTTTTTTATGTCCCATCCCAGCATCCGTGGCAGAAGACTTCCCATCCTTCTGCTTGAGCATTCCGGAACTGTTTATTCTTAAATACGCCGGAAAAAATCGGAAATCGAAGTTCGTCTTTGAGAAGAAATTTCTCTCCAATTCCTCTAGTGCGCACTGTTAAGCCATGAACTGTGCCTAAAACTTTAACAATCTCGTATCGTGGCAAGTCTGGAGTGGTGACAACAATAACATCTCTTTCATTCATGTGTTAATCCAACGAGTTTAATAGTTGGCACTATTAATTAGGGTTACTATAAATTTGGCGGGAAAGGCTATTAATGGAAGACATAGCCAAAATTCGTGAACAGTTTCCAGTAACAAAAAGCAAGGTTTTTTTGAATCATGCAGCGCAATCTCCACTTCCGAAACCAGTTGCAGATGCCATTCGTAAATGCATTGACGACTTCTCGAACTTCGGAGAAACTTCGACAGAATGGCTTGACTGTGGAAAACCACTATTCGCAAAGTTAATAGGTGCAAAACCAGAAGAAATCGCACTTGTCGAAAATACTTCAGTAGGCTTAAACATAGCCGCAAATGCTCTACACTATAAAAAAGGCTCAAAAATTGTCACAACAGACTTGGAATATCCTTCAGTTGTTTATCCATGGCTCCGCAAAAGCCTCGGCGTAAAAGTTCACTACGTGAAAAATGTTGATGGAAAAATATCGCTAGAAGATATTAAGAAGGCTGTTGACGACAAAACAGTTGCCTTAGCAGTAAGCCACGTTGAATACGTTAACGGTTTCCGTCATGACTTGCGAGCTTTGAGCGAAATAGCCCACAAACATGGCGCCTGCTTAATCGTTGATGCAATACAATCAGCAGGCACAATGCCTATAGACGTTAAAAGAGATGACGTTGACTTTCTGGCAACGGCGTGTTACAAGTGGCTTCTAAGCCCACCTGGTGCAGGGTACCTCTACGTGAAAAAGGAATTAATAGAGAAAGTTGAACCCTCATTTGTCGGTTGGGCAAGCGTGAAGCCGCAAGTTTTTGAGACGGTAGACTTCTGGGACATTTGGAAACTAAATCTATCAGAAACTGCAAGCCGCTTCGAAGTGGGCTCACCAAGCATAGTAAGCTTCTTAGGTGCAAAAGAAGCAATAAGAATGTTGTTAAGTTTCGGCATAGAAAATGTTCAAAAAAGGATACTTGAACTAACAGAGTATTTGATAAAGGCAGTTGAAGCTTTTGGTTTAAAACTTCAAACACCAAAAGAAGCGCAATATCGCTCAGGCATAGTTAACTTCAGAATAGACAAGCCAAAAGAAAAAGCGGAAAATCTAAGACAAAAAGGCATAATTGTCTCTGCTAGGGCAAATGGCATAAGGGTTTCACCACACTTCTACAATACAGAAGAAGAAATTGACCAGCTAATAAGTGAAATAAAATGCTCCAAATAGTTCGAGTTGATGAAAACAATAAAGAGGGTATAATTGATTCACTTAAGGCAGACATTATCAAGCATGTTTTCGCTTTTTATGATATCCAATATGAGCCAGAAAAAACAATCATGCATACAGTTTTTAGAAATGGAAAATTAGAAGGATACATTCTTGCTTATACAGCCCTAGATTTTCCAAGCATAATCCTTGAATGCACTAAGGACGTAGCAGAAAAACTGATCGCATATACACCAGAAAACCAATTCATAATACACACTCCACCTAATCTTCTGCCAATAATAAAAAAGAAATTTCCAAATGCAAAACATTACATTGAAAACTGGATGCTTGTTAAGAAGGGATGGGCAAACTTTTTCAGAACAGAATTTGTTCGCAGATTATGCTCTGAAGAAGATGCTTCTAAACTGGCTATTTTATTATCGACATGGAAAGAACGCCCAAGAGGAACAGCAGATAGGTATAAGGAATTGATCAGAAAAATGCCAACTTACGGAGTGTTCATTAACAATGAATTAGTCGCTTATGCCAGCTCTTTCATTCAACTTCCAAAAGTTTGGATGATAGGCGGAGTATACACACACCCAAAGTATAGGGATAAAGGATATGCAACAATAGTAACATCAGCCATAACAGAAGAAGCATTAACTAAAGCGGAAGCCGCAGCATTATTCGTAAGGTCTGACAATTATCCAGCAATTAAAGTCTATGAAAAAATTGGTTATCAAAAAATAGGCGAAAAACTTTGGGTAGACGTGGGAACAGGACTTAAACCTTAAAGATTAATATTCGCTTACGAAGCTGACCGTAGGAATTTCTTGAACCTGCTTCCCCCTGCCTTTTTCTGATAAAATCTCCAATAATTCAACCTTACAAGCTCCAGCGATATCTGCCTTATTTTCACTGAAAACCTTTGCAGAATTACTACTCCCAGAATAAATTTTCACTCGCTTAATCGGCGTATTCAATGGCTTATGCATTTCCGCTTTCTCGCGCCTAATCTCCATTATGACAGACATCACCAAATCACCTTTCTTCTCAGCATCCTCATCAATCCTTTCAACATTAAGCTTCGGCCAAAGTGTCAGTTGCAAACTTTTCTTACCAATGTCATCAACATACATCGTCTGATAGATTTCCTCAGTAATATGCGGCATTACAGGAGCCAACAATTGAATTACGCGATATAAAACAGTGTACAGCGTGAACTGTGCCGCCCTTGTCTTCTCTTCGCCATAGACTTGAGGCTTATAAAGCCTATCCTTCACAGCTTCAATATATTGGTCACAGAAAATATGCCATGCAAAACCCCGAATCTCTTCTAAGGCAATGTTGAACTGACATTTTTCGAAGGCATCCGTGACTTTTTGTGTTAACTTTTCAGCTTTACTCAAAATCCACTTGTCAAGAAGTTGCAAATCATACTTACCACTAAGCTTGCAATCTTCAAGCTGGATACTAACAAATCTTGCAGCATTCCAAAGTTTAGTCAAAAAGCGCCTTCCATATTCTACATCAGGCCAACGAAAAGGAATATCTGAGCCTGTCGCTCCACCAGCAGCAGCCCATTGTCTAGCAGCATCAGTTCCATATTTGTCTACAACTTCTGGCACTGCGACATAATTCTTAAGTGATTTACTCATCTTTCTGCCATCAGAACCCAAAACCATGCCATTGATTAGACAGCTCTTGTAGGGTTTTTCATCAAACAGAGCTATGTGCCTAACCATAAGGTAATAAGCCCAAGTTCTTATGATATCAATGCCTGAAGGATGCAAATCTGCTGGAAACAACCTACGCCAATTAGCTGCATCTGGCCAACCAGCATGCACAGCACATGAAATAGAAGAATCCATCCAAGTGTCAAAAACGTCTCGTTCAGGAATGAATTCTTTGCTACCGCACTTTGGGCAGCTTGGTATTTTTGGTTTTTCAAGTTTGGGGTCTATTGGAACCCAGTTTTCTTCGGCTAATATTACTTCGCCACATTTTTTGCAATACCATATTGGTATAGGCGTGCCAAAAACACGTTGACGACTTATAACCCAATCCCAATCAAGCGAATGTGCCCAGTCTATTAGGCGATGCTTCATGTAGTCAGGATACCATGTCACCTCATTCGTTCTACTAACCACGTCATCAGTCAAAATACGCGTTTTCATAAACCATTGCTTACGTTCAAGAATCTCCACTGGCGCTTCACAACGGTCGCACACGCCTATCTCCTGTTGAATCTTCTCGGTTTTTTCCAACAACCCAGCTGCTTTAAGGTCTTTAACTATGGCATCTCTTGCTTCGCCGATTGCTAAACCAGCATATTTTCCACCATTTTCGTTTATTTTGCCATTCTCTGTCAAAATCATTATGGCTAGAAGCTTATGCTTTATCACAGTTTTCACATCTTCCTTATCGCCATAAGTGCATATCATAACTACGCCAGTGCCAAATGAAGGATCAACTTCTTCATCTGGAATTATACCGACTGTACGATTCACAATTGGAACCACTATTTTTCTGCCTATGAAATTTTTGAACCTTTCATCTGCGGGGTTTATTGCCACTGCGACGCATGCAGGTATAAATTCTGGACGTGTGGTAGCGATCAGCAAGTGTTCCCCACTGTTTTCCAATGGGAATCGGATATAATGAAGTGTGCCTTCGTGTTCTTCATAATCCACTTCAGCATCAGCAATTGCTGTCTCGCAACTTGGACACCAGTTCACTGGATGCGTTCCCTGATACATGAAACCTTTCTTATAGAGTATTATGAAGCTGAGCTGAGTGCGTCGCCAATAATCAGGATTCATCGTACGATATTCAGTTGTCCAATCAACACTGCAGCCTAAACGTATAACGCCTTCCTTCATCATTGCGATGTATTTTTCAACAAGCTGCTCGCATAACTTTCGAAACTTGTCTGGAGGCACTTCTCGTTTTCTAATATTATTTTCCTTTTCCGCTTGCACTTCAATTCCTAAACCATGGCAGTCCCAGCCTTGCGGAAAATAAACATTGTAACCTCTCATGCGTTTATAGCGAGCAACTATATCAAAATATGTCCAGTTAAGCACATTTCCCATGTGAAATTCGCCAGAAGGATAAGGGGGTGGAGTATCAATGCTGAAAATTGGGCGCTTCTCATCTTTCCAATCAAAGCGGTAGATGCCCATCTCTTCCCATTTCTTCTGCCACTCAAGTTCAATTTTAATAGGATCAAATTCTTTAGGCAACACTCTCATATTTTAACATCCTAATTGTGCTTTAACTTTAGGAAAAATAAATATACAACTAAATAACATTATCCCCAGCAAGGTTTAGGGGAGCTGGGAGATTATGACCCGGCTGAGAGGACAACTGAATGTTGTCGACCCTTAGAACCTGATCCAGATAATACTGGCGGAGGGAAAAACATGAGTGAAAAGAGTAACGTTAAATTCCAAACTAGGATACTTGCAGAAATTATCGTTTTTGCTGCCCTCTCAGCGGTTCTATACATTATCCGTCCATTCACGCTTCCATTTGGTGGTTCAATAACTTTAGGTAGCATGGTTCCAGTAGTCTGGCTATCATTGAGAAGAGGAGTTTATGTTGGATTTGTGGCGGGAGTAATCTTTGGTTTGTTGGCACTTTTCATTGATGTTATGTTGCTAGGGGCTGCGAACATTATTGTTTCTCCACCACAAGTCATTCTCGAATATCCCATAGCTTTTGGAGCACTTGGAATAGCTGGAATGTTCCATAAAAAAACTGTGGCCTACGCAATAACAGGACTTGGCGCAAGTGTGCTCATAAAGTTCGTAATGCATTATATTGCAGGCGTTATCTTCTGGTTCTATATTTACGAGTTTCCTCCAGAGTGGGGCAGATATGGTTGGCCAGCTGTTTACAATGGTAGCTTTTTACTAGTAGAATTCATTGTCAGTGCGGTACTCATTGCTGTCCTCGTAAAAAAAGGAACATTGAAATATGCACTCTAGACTGGGGAAATATAAATGGTGAAACTGAAGATAGGGATTAAAGAACTTGATACTTTAATAGGCGGCGGCATCGAGTCTGGCTCGCGAAACATTCTTTATGGATCACCTGGAACTGGAAAGACGGTTTTCGCCATGCAGTTTCTTTGGCAAGGACTAAGAGAAGGAGAAACTGTTGCCTATGACGTTATGGATAAGCCTTTTCCACGTTTAATAGCCTACTTCAAGTCTTTCAAATGGAACATTGAACCTTACATTGAAAAAGGAAAGTTTATCGCCATACAAGCATTTCCCCATTTTGCTCCCTACCCAAAAGACCCGCGAGTGATATACTTCAGCTTGGACGATTTTGAAGAAATGAAGAGAATCGACAAGCTAATTTCTGATAAGGGCGTAACACGTTTTGCTGCAGGAGATTTCAGCGAACAAATGTTTTCCTTATATGACCTGAAATATATGGAGCCTGTTGAAGATTGGACTATCAACTGGTGCCATTTCGACAACATTGTCAATATAGACATTGTAACGGCTGCAACGCAGAAAGATTTCACCGTTCAAAGAGCCACAGATCTGGACTTGAACAAAGCGCACAACATTTTTCTCTTCAGATTCAACGAGGAAAAATCCCAAAGAGAACTGCGAATAGTGAAAATGGAAGGGTGCGAACATCCCCTCGAATGGATATCTTTCAAGATAACCAGCAAAGGCATTGAACTGCTAAGAAAAAGAAAATAGCAAGGTTATGAAGAGACAATGGGAAAACTCGACACAGAAAACCTTAAGAAACTTTTAAGCTGCATAAAAAAAGATTCACGAGTCATTGTTCCACCGCTACCAGGCTTTGATTCAGGCGTACACTTGCTAGATGATAAATACCTGGTTGTTTCAACAGACCCATGTATCGGTGTGCCAGAAAAATTGTTCGGATGGCTCCTAATACATTATGCAGCTTCAGATGTGGCACTTTTTGGGGCAAAACCTGAATTCTGCACAATAAACCTATTGGGTACACTTTCCACAAAAGTCGAAACTCTTCAGAAAGTTATGCGACAAGCCTGCAAAGCTGCAGAAGAACTGGAAGTAGCCATTGTAACTGGGCACACTGGAACATATGAGGGCTTGTCAACGCTTGTGGGAGTATGTACCTCCTATGGCACGGTTGCCAAGGAAAAATTAATCACTCCAAACGGCGCCAAGCAAGGAGATTACATTTTGTGCACGAAATCAATAGGCTTGGAAACAGCAGTAAATTTTGCATTAACACACAACGCACTCTCTCAAAAACTGTTTGGAGCTAAGCGAACACGAGAACTTGCAGAACTCGTTTACATGCAAAGTTGCATCAAAGAGTCATTGTTGCTTGCAAAAGTGGGCGGTGTTCATGCTATGCATGACACAACTGAAGGAGGATTGACAGCGGCTTTAAATGAGATGGCTGAAGCTTCAAAACTTGGTTTCAAAATAGACTTAGAAAAAATCCCAATTTGCAAAGAAGCACAGGCACTTCAAAAATGGTTTAGGCTTTCAGATGAGCAAACACTATCAATGTCTTCAACAGGCACAATATTAGCTGCCATCTGTCCAGAAGCAAAGAACAGAGTAGAAAAAGAATTTCGCAAAATTAATGTGAAAGCAAATTTTTTGGGCATTTTCACAAAAGACATGCGCTACATCCTGATGAAAGATGGAAAGGAAACGGCATTTCCGAAAAAGGCTGAAGACCCCTATGAAAGAATCCTTTCTGGAAAACTATAGATGTTCATGCGTTTTCCCCGCACAAATCCGATTAGCGTTAAATCAGCTCCTTTGGCAATTTCAATGCCTGAATCTAAGGCAGCAGCTATGGAGGAAACGATTGGCAAGCCTATTCTAACCGCTTTAAAGACTATGTCGCCTGTCAACCTTCCACTCAAAGCGAGAAAGCACTCACTGAAATCAGTCTTGACCAATGCTCCCAAGCCTATCACTTTGTCAACAGCATTGTGACGACCAACATCTTCAGCAAATGCTACAAGGCTCCCATCTGATTTGTGGATCGCCGCAACATGCACCCCACCTGTTTTTCTGAAAATTTTTGCAGCAGAATTCAGATTGCTAACGCATTTTTGAATGACCTCAGCCCACACCTTTAGATTTGACTTGACTTTAGGAAGCTTTTCGGAGTGCTGATAAGGTCCACCACATGCTGAAAGAATTATACGAGAAAAATGCTTTCGAAGTTTCATTCTTTTTTCCAAATTAACATTTGACTTCATTTTTACATTGCATATGCTTTTGCCCAGAGAGTCTATTTTCTCAATTTCCTCAACTGTTTTTATAATACCTTCAGAAAATAAATGTCCCACAGTCAATTCTTTTAGATTTTGTGGTAGACAGTAAATTGTCGCGTAATGGGTTTTGTTTAGGAATATTTGAAGTGGTTTTTCTTCTGCAACATAATCCTTTACCTTTTGAGCTTTCCTTGTAGCAGTGTCAATTTTAACAACTTCTATCTTGCGCATTTTCGTTGTTCTCCTCTATCTTTGCAGTTCAGATAAAATGAAGTTAACGATTTCATCAGCAATATTGACTTGTGTAACTGATTGTAGCCCTCGCCATCCAGGTTGACTGTTAACATCAACAATTAATGGTCCTCTCGGGCTTTCCAGAATGTCTACACCAGCAATTTTGCAGTTGATTAGTTTTGCTGATTTAATGGCTGTGTCTTCAAGCAATTTGTCAAGCGATATAGGTTCTGGATGGGCTCCTTGACTGTAATTGGTTTTCCAACTATTTGCAACACGCCTCATCGCCGCAATTACATGATCGCCAACAACAAAAGCACGTATATCAGAAAAGCCATGATGCACGAATTCTTGAAGGTATATTACGCCATGATAGAATGTTATGGCTCTGAAAGTTGTGGAAGCGACTTCAGCATCTGTAATGCGTGTTGAACCTATCCCCCTAGAACCAAAGATAGGTTTAACAACAACATCTTTGCCTAGTTCGTCAAAAGCTTTCAGCGCTTCATTGACGCTTTCAGTTACTGCAGTTCGAGGCACGGGAATACCATTATCCTCTAAAATCGTTAGAATATCATACTTATCGACACAGTGTTCAATGGCTTCTGGCGGATTAATTATGTACAAGCCTAAACGCTCCAGTCTATACAGCATGTCCATTCTAAAAACTAGTTCTTCTAAAGAACCTCGCCCAATTGGACGAATCAATAATGTATCCAAATCTTCCAATAAGCGAATGTTACCTACGTGCACGTATGGTTTATAACCGATTTGGGCTAAAAGCCTTGGAAAACTAAAGCATAAATGCGGTATGCCACGCTTAGACAGGGCTTCTCTGAGTTGGGTTGAGCCCCATGAGTTTCGGTTTCGTGTTACAATTCCAATTTTCAAAAACGAACCTTCTTGTGTTGAACTCTGAAAGATGCTACAGCATTGTGTTCTTAAAGTTTTTCTCATAGAAAACAAATCACTGCTTAAATTAGCGAATCAACAATATTATTCACAATTCGTTTTATGATGAAGGGAAGCAGTATGGCAAGGAGTTGCAATGCAAATGAAGAGAAAAAGCAACTTCAACAGTTGGTCATTGCTGTTTTGAAAAGTCCAAAGTATAGGAATATTAGTGAAGATTTAATAGAAAACATTGGCTTACGGGAACTCTCGAAATGGCAAAATCTGAAAAAAGCCATTAAAGCCACAAAAAATAAACTGCATCAGATAGGCGGAGCCTATTTCCTAGAAAAGCCGAAATACAGCTTTTGGCTGGAAAAGTTAAATGAAGCCAAAAAAGCTGGAAGTGAAAGTTCATTTCGCATGGTTTGCACTGAAATAATGAGCTACCATTATTCAACAAGAGAACGCTTGAAAATTCTGGAGGAATTCTACTCAAAAATCTTCTCACTTCTTCCACCGATACAATCAATAATTGATGTTGCTTGTGGATTTAATCCATTTTCGATTCCCTGGATGCCTCTTTCTGCAAATGCAGAATACTATGCTTATGATGTTTACAAGGATATGATAGACTTCATAAACAAGTTTATGGCAATCCGCAATGTTCAAGGATTTGCTGAAGTTAAAGATGTCACTCGGAAAGCGCTTGAAATCACTACTGATTTGGCATTTTTCCTCAACACAATACCTTGTTTTGAACAAATTGAAAAAAAAGCTGGCTTGAAGGTTTTAGAGGCAATTAGATCAGAATTTATTGCAGTTTCTTTTCCTGTGAAAAGTCTTTGCGGAAGAGAAAAAAGCATGCAAAAATACTATGAGGCTATGTTTAATAGATTAATTCGAGAAAAGGATTGGAGTGTTCAGCGATTAGAATTTAGAAGCGAATTGGTTTTTATAATCGCAAAATAGTACATATCTTTCAGAATTTGTGAATGTATGGCATCAGCTTTTCTGCATTATTGAATTTCTCAAAAAGCCCTACACGGAGATAAGCACCATAAGCATTAAAGTAAGGTTCCCCTTTCCTCGAAAACAAAGTTAAAATCTTACCAGCATGATTGATTTTGTAGCCATTCTCGCAGGGCTCATGTCCCCTAATCAGAATTTTAACGTTAAGCCTTTCAAGCACTTCGGCAGTAACTTTTTCACCGAAAAGTTTACCGGCACCTCTTGGCGACGAGCACACGTCTTTAACATTATCGTTCGGGTCGCTCCAAAGCATTTCCTCCAAAAAACTCTGCTTCAGATACATCTCGTGAGCGTACGCCAAATCCTTAGTACTTTTTGCGTGATATGGTATGCCCCCGTGAATCAACAAGTAGCGTTCTTCAACAATAACCGCATTGTATAAGTAGTCGAATAAACAACGAATTTTCTTGTAGGCTTCTTCCCATTTTTCGCCAAATTTCATTAGAAATTCTATTGGCAAGTCATGCGGTGAAGCCATAAGGTCTTTTGGCCCTTCATGATTTCCACGCATCAGAATAACTTGCTTTGGAAATAGCATTTTCAGTTTCAAAACTATATAGTAAACCTCTTTAGAATAGACACCTCTATCGCCATAATCGCCCAGAAAAATCAAAACAGCATTGGCATTTTGCTCCATTTCTCGTAGAAAATTGCTTTCTTTTAGGATGTGGGTTAAGCTTTCAAGGTCGCCATGCAAGTCGCTAACAATTAATGCTTCACCTTTAGGTTTCAGCTCAACAAGTCTTCCGATAATTTTGAGGTTTCCAACATTATCATGTTCTTTTGAAAGCAGATTTGTGGCATTCTCCACCAACCGTGTAAACGTTTCACATTGAACATCTAGAGATTCTTTGATAATTTGTGAAAGAAGTGATTGCAAAAAGCTAAACCTCAAATTTATTCTACATGAATTTTCGTGCCCATAAAGGTGAAAACATTTTTTTCAATTAGACTTTTAGTGTTACGAATCTTCTCCAGCGTCTCGCTATGGGCTCGCTCTAAAGTTTTTAACTCTGATTCAACAACATTTCGTCTCCTTTCCAAATCCTCAAGATGTTCACCAAGCTTTTGGAGTCCGCTTTTTGTTTCTGTCACTTCTGCAGATATGGAAAGCTGGTTTCGTCGCATAAAAGTGTCTACACATTTTTTGTGAAGATTTTCCAAGGAATCATTGCTTATGCCTTCGATGGCTTGTTCTGCCTTTCGCATTTTATCAAGCTTCAGTTTCAACTTACCATCAGCTATTAAACGAGTTAGCTTCTGCAAAATCTGCTTCAACAATGGATACTTTGCTTCTTCACTTGCCAGGGCTTCTAAAGGGTTTTCCAAATATTGATTAAGCTTGTTAACTTCTTCTAATGTTAAACCGCTTCCTCCACCCCGAAGGCTAAGCGACTGAAGTTTTATGAAGGGTTTCTGAAGATGTTGCAGCGCATGTTTTACGTTGTCACCTAAGACTTCCAGCTCCATGTTTATTTGGTCTAATTGGCTTATTCCTCCCTTACTTTTTAAATCAGTTATTTTTTGATACAACTCAGCAATTTCCTTTTCAACTAGACCCTTTCCCTCTTCAACTTTTGTCCTTTCCACTTTCAGATTAGCTAATTGATTTTCAAGAGCATTCAGTTTATCTATGAGCAGAAAAGTTTCTTCTAACGTTTTGGTTTTAACATACTCTTTTGTCAGGAAGGTATTCATTTCCTTCTGTGTGATTTTTGCTTTTTCAAAGACGACTAAAAATTTTCTTCTGTCAAGAATGAAGAAGGGAGAAATTCTTGGAAACCAATTTTTGATGTCAACTTCAGTCACTGCAAATGCCCTTTGGGTTTCTTGAATGAACTCGCTGAAACTATCATAGGAAATCTTTTCCGGAATCTTAATCTGCTTTAGCCTATCCAAAAACAGACGTGCGAGCTTGTTTAAGGCCCTGGCTCTACCATAGGTCTTCATGTTCCTCTTCTCAATCTCTTTTACACTGTTGTCAAAAAGCATCTTACTGGAATCTGAAAGATTATTCAGAGCCTTTCGCATCTCATCAAGCAAAGCCTGAGCATTTGCATGAACTGGATTAAAAATTGAACCCGTTTCCTTTTCAAGCCATGCCTTAATGTCTTTAGAGGAAAGATTTACTGTTTCTGCCAATGAACTTCCCGATAGAAAAATATGCAGAAGCAATATTTTTGCTTTTAAGATTAGTGTATACTCTTTTTTGAGTAGCTACTCTTAAATAATTATTCGAAACATAACTGCAACCAATAACTAGGGATAAATGTGAATGTCAAAACCATTGCAGTTGTGATAATATTTGCTGCGCTTACTATTGCCTTTAATCTGTCTCCTTTGAAGTTTCCAGCACCTTATGCGCCTTTTCTTTATTATCAGATATGGGAAATACCCATCGTAGCAGCCTTCTTACTTTTTGGAACTGGAGTAGGAATCCTAATAGCCCTTATAAACACTACAGCATTGCTTGTATTATTTCCTGGAGCACTTCCAACAGGTCCGCTCTACAATTTAGCAGCCGTCTTAAGCATGCTTTTGGGAATAGGCATTGTAAAAATTGTGGCCAAGAAACACTCTTCTGAAAATGAAGCTCTAGTAGCTTCTTTATTCACGATTTCTGGTCTTGTACTCAGGACCTCAGTCATGGGGTTTCTGAATTATGCACTTCTTCGCTTTCCACCTCCAGTTGGCTATAGCATGCCAGAAGAAGCCATAATTTCGACCATTCCACTTGTGACAATCTTCATATCCCTTTTGCCCTCTATTCTTTCCCCGTAGGTTAATCTATTGCCAAAACTGGTACAATTAGT
>CAZAXN010000018.1:0-40034 GCA_964489195.1 uncultured Candidatus Bathyarchaeia archaeon | reverse complement strand
TCGTTAGCTTGGGAATTACTATTCGTCCATCTTTTCCCATTCTTGCATAAAAGGTTTGCCAGCCAGAGTAGAAGTCGACGGCGGTTAGACTAACCTTTAAAACCTGCGTAGGCTCCATCTTGAACTGCCACCGAATCAGCTTGGGAACTTGAACGCGGTTCCCTTTCTGCAACACTGCTTTGAAGCTAACTATCTCAGTTAGGGGCATGTTGAATTTTCACTTTTTATTGACTTTTCAAGACTTTCTGCGTCACTATTAGACGTGGGTAAAGCAAGATTTAAGGCTTGTTGCTGAAACGAAGCTTGAAACAAGCTTTTTTAAAAACAGGGCGGGGGTGCCAGTTTTACTTAGATTTTAAAAACAAATGTTTGCATTAAGTTTGGCATTGAAACATGCGCGCGCATTTTGTTGTTGTGTTTGAGAAAATGCTTTATTAAGGGCTTGGCTTATTGCTGTGCAGAATGGAAGGAGTAAAAGTGAGTGATGAAATTTCAAAGCTTCCACCTCAAGTTCAAGAACGCCTATTAAGGCTTCAGCAAGTTCAACAAACTCTTCAATCAGTGTTGGCGCAAAAACAGCAAGTGGAAATTGAATTGACAGAGATTGAGCAGGCATTAGGTGAATTGCAGAAGATGACTGATGACGCAGTGATTTACAAGTCTATTGGCACACTATTGGTGAAGTCTGAAAAGACAAAAATCACTGCTGAATTAATTGAGCGGAAAGAACTGCTGAACACTCGAACTACGGTTTTGGGAAAGCAGGAGGAACGCTTGCGAAGTCAGTTGAAAGATTTACAGGCTAAGCTTCAGCAGGACTTCAGTCCAGTTTCTGCCTCGCAGCCATAGGGCATCTATTTTAGGTGAAACATGTGGAAGAGTTGGGCATACCCGAGTTAACTAGTGAGCAAATTGAAGAATTATGCTCGATCGCTGAGGAAGCTGCTAGAAAACATGTTTTATCAAAAGTTCCTCAGAAAAGAATAGACTTATTAAACATAAGTGTGGAAGCTGAGGGGACAAAACCTGTAACATTAACTGTTGATGCGGACATTGTTCTCTCGCCAATGATGAAAGACTTCGATGTGCAAAAACTCGTAGAGGAAGCTGCGAAAGAAGCTTTCAATGCTGCTGAAAAGTATTTGAGGGAACTGAAATGGCATTCGCAGAAATAATGAAAGTTTTGGATGGATCAAATGCAAAGCTTGTTGTTTTATTGTGTCATCATAATGCGGATCCTGATGCAATATGTTCTGCTTATGCATTTGCAGGTCTCTTAAAACGTTTGAGACCGGAAATTGAATGTGAAATTGGGGTCAGTCAGGGAATAAGCCGTCTTTCTAAGCATATTCTCGAGTATTTGCCGATAGAAGTGAAAACACAGCCAAACGTGGGAAAGGCAGATGTTATGGTGCTGCTGGATACTAATACAATTCAGCAGCTGGATAATTTAGCTGAAAAAATGAAAAATTCCAAGGCGCCTATCATCGTTGTTGATCATCACGCTGTCCACCCTGAAACTGAGAAGATAGCGAAACTCTGCATAACGAATGAAGAGGCATCTTCAACATGCGAAATAATATACGGTTTCTTCAAAGAGATGGGAATTAGAATAGGCGAAAATGAAGCTAAAGCATTGTTTTTGGGCATAACCTTCGATACAAGGCATTTCGTGTTAGCAAATTCATCTACGCTGAAAACTGTTGCTGAACTAATAGATGTAGGTGTAAATGCGAGAGAAGAATTGGCGATGCTTTCATTACCTATGGATTTTTCTGAACGTGTTGCAAGATTAAAGGCTTGTAAAAGAGCCAGACTTTTCAAGATTGGCGTCTGGATCATTGCATTTTCCCATGTTAGCGCCTATCAGGCCTCTGCTGCAAGGGCTCTAATTGACTTAGGCGCGCATGTTGCTGTTGTAGCTGGACAAAAAAATGAAAGTATAGAAATCAGTTTGCGTGGCACCCGTGATTTTTCTGAGAAGACTGGTATACACTTGGGCAAGGATGTTGCCAAACCTTTAGGGGAGTTTCTCCATGGTATGGGTGGCGGGCATTCAACTGCTGCTGGAGTGAATGGTGTTGGCGATGTTGAAACTGGGTTTAAACGGTGTTTGCGGCTTTTAAAGGAGAAGTTAGCTAATCATAATTAAGTAGCTACTCTTAAATGAACAAATAAATCGCTTAAACCTAAGGCAGGGATTAACAGCATGGCAATAATTGAAACCAGAAATCTCACATATACGTATCCAAGCGGAACAAAAGCGTCAATTAAAGATGTTTCCATAAAAATAGAAAAAGGCGAATTCACATTAATCACAGGTCCAAGCGGATGTGGAAAAACAACCTTATGCCGATGTTTCAATGGGCTAATACCTCATTTTTATCAAGGCGATTTGAAAGGCGAAATAACAGTTTCTGGACTTAACATTAATGAACATTCAATTTACGAACTGGCGAAACATGTAGGTCTTGTTTTTCAGAATCCAGAAAATCAGCTTTTTGCCTTATCCGTCGAAAAGGATGTTGCTTTTGGACTTGAAAACCTTGGGGTTCCAAGAGAAGAGATGCGAAAGAAAGTAGATTGGGCAATGAAGCTTTCTGGGATATATGATTTAAGGGAGAGGGCGCCTCACGAACTTTCAGGTGGTCAACAACAGCGGGCAGCTATAGCTGCTGTTTTGGCCATGCAGCCAGAAGTGATGGTGCTTGATGAACCTACATCTTTTCTTGACCCGTTGGGTGCTAAAAAAATATTTGAAGTAATCTATGAACTGAATAGGACTCTTGGGATAACTGTAGTCCTTGTTGAGCATAGGCTTGATTTGACAGCAAAGTATGCCAATCGCATAATTATATTGGATGAGGGAAAGGTTGTTTTGGATGGTGAACCTCGAGAAATTTTAAGTTCAGAGGAAACTCGCCTAATTGGAGTTGGGATTCCAAAGGCTACACGCCTATATCATGTACTTGAGAAAGATGGAGTGAAACTCGGCAGCACTGTTCCTTTATCCTCAGATGATATGGCTGCCCTCTTAAAGGAGAAATTCAAAGCCAATGATTGATGTTGAAGATGTCTATTTCACTTATCCGAACGGTGTGGAAGCGTTAAAAGGCATAAGGCTGTTGATTCGAAACGGCGAATTTGTAGCTATAATGGGACAAAATGGTGCTGGAAAAACAACTCTTGTTAAGCATTTCAATGGATTGTTAAAGCCGACTAAAGGAAACGTGCTTATTGATGGAGTTGACACAAGAAAAATCAGCGTGGCAGCATTAGCTAGAAACGTAGGCTTTGTCTTTCAGAATCCGGACCACCAGCTTTTCAGTGAAACAGTGGAAGAGGAAATAGCTTTTGCATTAAGGAATTTTGGGTTCAAGGAGACCATTATAAAACGAAGGGTAACATGGGCATTGAACCTTTTAGGGTTAACACAATACCGTAAAACTTCACCCTTCATGCTGAGCGGTGGAGAAAGAAAGAGAGTGGCTCTGGCTTCTGTGCTTGCATGGAACCCGAAAATACTCATTTTGGATGAACCGACTATAGGACAGGATTATCAGCAGAAGGAAAAGCTTCGTCAATTCATATTGCAAATGCGTGCTCAAAGAAAAACAGTAATCATCGTGACGCATGATGTTGAATTTGTAGCTGAATGTAATCCAAGAGTTTTGTTAATGCAAGAGGGCAAAATAGTGGCTGATGGTGAAGCCAAAAAGATTCTTACGAACACTGAAATTTTAACTCAAGCTTCTGTTGTTCCTCCGCAGATAGCTCAGATTTTCATCCAACTTGCTGATTTAGGGCTTCCTCAAAACATAATTGACATTTACGAAGCCCGAGAAATACTGCTTAAATTCTTCGGAGGGAGCGTCAAATGAGCGTCTTTGACGGTCTCAAATTTAGAAAAGTTTACTCACCCATCCACGATTTAGACCCGAGAATAAAATTCATTTATGTCTTTGCAATTTTCATAGTTGCAATAATTTTCGGAGAACTACTGCCCTTAATAGCACTTTTCCTAATCCAAATTCCCTTTGTTCTATTAGCTGGCATTAAACGTGAATGGTTGCGTTCAATGCGTGGTGCTGCCTTTCTAGCTACAATAATATTCCTGACAAACTTCATCTTTTCATACTTTGGTGGACGCGAAATGACGCTAAGCCTAGAAGGTGCTGCTGCCATGACAATGCGTTTTCTAGTGCTTATTGAATCCTTTTCTGTTTTCTTCTTGACAACATCACCTGACCATTTAGGCCTAGCGTTAGAGCAAACTCACATACCATATGAATTTTGTTTCGCTTTCACGACTGCTGTGCGTTTTGTTCCAGTCTTAGCTGAAGAGGCTCAAACAATTATGGATGCCCAAAAGGCTAGGGGTTTAGAGCTTGAGCGGGGAAACTTTTTGAAGAGAATAAGGAATTACATTCCTATTCTTATTCCTCTAATCATTAGTGCAATTCGCAGAAGCCTCGAGTTGGCTGAAGCCATGGAATCCCGTGCTTGGGGAGCAACAAAAAAACGCACAAATCTTTATGTTCTGAAAATGCATCGAAATGATTTTGTTCTCATACTTATAACAATTGGAGTCTTAGCGGCTGCAATTTACATTCGTCTAAATTTCGCTATTCCTTCATTAAATGAGGTTTTAAGAGGCATATTTTAAACCGCAAGACTTTTAATATAGGCGCAAGTGTAAGGGTTTTTCGGAGTATGAAAAAAGGTGAAATGGCTGAAAGCAGCAGCAGAAGAAATTATAGCCGGCATTAAAGATTGCATTGACCAGCTTAACATGAAGGAAGTTGAACGGTTAATTGAGCTTCTGCTTCATGCAAAAGACAAAAAAATCTTCATTGTAGGAATAGGGCGAAGCGGTTTTGTTGCTAGAGCTTTCGCGTTGCGCTTAATGAATTTGGGCTTTAGCGTTTACTTCTTAGGTGAAACTATTACGCCAGCAGCTGAAAAAGGAGACTTGTTGATTGCTATTTCTGGAACTGGTGCTACAAAAATGGTTTTAACAGCTGGTTCTGCTGCTAAGGAAATTGGTGCAAAAGTCATTGCTATCACTTCATTTTCTGAATCTCCATTAGGACAAATGGCTGATCATGTTATAACAGTTAAGGGGAGAACTAAGATGGGTTGGCCGAGGGAAGAAGATTATTTGGCTAGGCAAATTATTGGTGAGCGTGAGCCTTTGACTCCTTTGGGGAGTGTTTTCGAGAATAATTGTATGGTGTTTTTGGACAGTCTGGTTGTGGAGTTAATGCATCGTTTGGGGCGAACTGAAGAGGATTTGAAGCGTAGACATGCGACAATTGAGTGAAACGTTTGGAGTTTGGTGAAGATGCGTGCTAAATGGAAAAAGAAGAGGATGCGGAAACAGAAGAAGAAACGTCAGAAGCGTCGGGCGAGATATAAGTAAGCTTCTAGTTGAAAACTCTGGATATTAACCATAGTAAAGATTAAGTATACATATAGCTTATTAAGACTCGCTACATACTATATTCTTGAAAAGATACTATGCGCCCTAATCAAACGGGGATCACACTAATGGTAAACAAGCATTCACCAGAGACTTCAGAAACTGTAGAACAGACAGGGTTAGGCGTAATAATAAAAGAAGGTGAAGGCAAAAAACCAGCCGTTTTCAGGGAAGTTTATCCGATAAAAGAACCTTACATTTATGCAGCAATAGTTAAAGACCCTGAAACCCAAAAAACACTATATGAAGTTATAGAGCCCACGCTTCACCATGAAGAGGAAAAGTGGCTGCGAGAAATTAAAACTTTCTTGATGGAAGAAGTTGATGTAAACCTGAAAGAAATAGAAACAAGGGAGAAAGCGGAAAATTACTTAAAGGAAAAAACCAAAGAAACAATCAGAAAATACCGCATAAAAGTTCCTCCAGAATCCATTGACAAACTTGTGTACTACGTAATAAGAGATTTCATAGGGTATGGAAAAATTGACTCTTTAATGAAGGATCATCTGATTGAAGATATTTCTGCAGACGGGGTGAACATACCAATTTACGTTTGGCATAGGCTTTACGAATCTTTACCTACAAACGTTATATTCAAGGATGAAGCTGAACTAAATTCTTTCATAATTCGCTTGGCATATTTGGCTGGAAAGAATATTTCCATTGCAGCTCCGATTTTGGATGCTTCGCTTCCTGATGGTAGTCGAATACAGTTAACATATGGAAATGAGGTGACAAGAAGAGGTTCAACTTTTACTATTCGACGCTTCAGAGTTGATCCGTTAACCATTTCTGATTTGATTGCTTTCAACACGGTCTCTTCTGAAATGGCTGCATATCTATGGTACATCATAGAAAATAGGGCTTCGGTGCTTGTTGCTGGTGGTGTTGCTGCTGGAAAAACAACTATGCTAAATTGTTTATCCATGTTTATAAAGCCTGAAATGAAAGTGGTGAGTGTGGAAGACACGCAGGAGCTTAATCTTCCACACGAAAATTGGATTCCATCTGTTGTAAGACTTGGGTTTGGACATGAAGATAAGAAAGGTGGCTCAATCACTTTATTTGACTTGTTAAGAGCTGCTGTGAGACAGAGACCAGATTATATAATTGTAGGTGAGGTGCGAGGTGAAGAGGCATACACATTATTTCAGGCAATGGCAACTGGGCATCTTGGTTTAAGCACAATCCATGCGGAATCTGTTGACGCTGTGATAAACCGTCTGGGATCTGAGCCTATGAACATTCCGAAGTCGCTTATTGCAATGACCAAAGTTATAATGGTTATGGGTAGAACAGAAATTGGAGGAAAACCTGCGAGGAGAGCAACTACAACAACAGAAATTTTCGAACTTGATTCTGAAAAGGGAGATATATTAACTGAAGATGTTTTTCGTTGGAACCCGAAAGAAGACAATTTTGTCTATTCTGGTCACAGCACAATTTTGGATAGGCACATTAGAAAATTTGACTTAAAAGAAGAAAGCGTTAAATCTGAATTGAAGCAGCGAAAAACTGTTTTGGAATGGATGGTGCGTGAGGGCATTAGACGTTACATGGATGTTGCAAACATAATTCGAGAATATTATGCTAATCCGAATCGTGTATTCCAAAAAGCAAGGGTTGGATTGAAATGAAACCCAACAAGGCATTGGAAAAACTTGGAAGAATATACAATCGTTTTAAGGTTATGCTTAGGCGATCGGTTAAAAGTTTTCAAAAGCATTCGTTTCCAGCGTCTCTTGAGGAACATGGACTTGGATTAACAAAACCTTATTCAATAGCTTATCAGCTTGTTGGTGAAAGAACTGGGCATGTTTTGCCTCTTTTTGCGGATTTGAACCAAAACCTGCAGAAGTCAGGGGTAAAGGTCAGTTTCAAAGCTTACGTTAGTCTAACAATTCTTGCTTCTATCCTACTGTCTTTCGCCACGATAATTCTTGTCCCTTTTCTGCTAATTTTTGCGTTTAAAACATCGCTTTTTTCAGCTTTTCTTTTTGGTATTGGTGGAGGACTATTTGCTTTTGCATTTTCGATTATCGGTTTCTATATTTACCCAATTTATCGTGCTGATAAGCTTAGAAGAGAGTTGGAAGACGAGTTACCCTTCACCGCAGGTTATATGGCGGTTCTTACAAGTGCTGGTGTTTCTCCAGAAAAAATTTTCTATTCACTTTCAAACCTAAGTGTGCCATTAGCAATATCCTATGAAGCCAAAAACATCGTTAGGGACGTGAACCTTTTCGGTTTGGACATAATTTCAGCTTTAGAGGAAACATCAAAAAGAACACCATCAGAAAGGTTCGGAGAAATGCTTGAAGGTTTCATCTCAACAGTGCATTCCGGGAGCAATTTGGCTGCTTATCTTCGTGAAAAGTCAAAACAATATATGAAACTGAAAAGAATAAGTTTGAAAAAATTCTCAGACACCTTATCTATGCTATCGGAATTCTATGTAGCCTTGCTCTTAACTGGACCTTTACTTCTTGTAATAATGCTTGCTGTCATGGGGATGCTTGGTGGAGGTGGCTTAGGCATGTTAAGTCCAGATCTTCTTCTTAGTCTGCTTACTTACCTGGGAATACCGATTGGTGCCGTAATATTCCTCATAATCTTGGATGCTGCATCACCTAGGTGGTGAAATGCCTAAGATAGAGAAGAATGTTAAAAAAATGGTTTTGGCTGTCTCTTTTTCTTTAGCTGTTGCCATAATAGTTTTTGCTTATTTTATGTTTTGGGGAAAAACACTATTTGATGAGTTTGTGTTCTTTGCTATTCTCATAGCTATTGTTCCTGTGTCAGTCTTGAATTACATCGATTATAAATGGAGAAAGGCGGTAGATGAGCATTTACCTGACCTTTTCCGAAGCATCGTTCAAGCTCAAGAGACGGGCATGACTCTCACTCAAGCCTTGGAGGATGCTTCAAAGAGGGATTATGGTCCGCTTACAAATGAATTGAGAAAGATGACTGCACAAATTTCGTGGGGTATGACTTTTGAAGAGGCGCTCGTGGCTTTAGGAAGGCGTGTCAACACAATATTAGTGCAGAGAACAGTGCCCATGATAATTGAGGCTAGCCATTCTGGTGGTCACGTGGAAAAAGTTTTCGACCCTATGGGCAAGTTCATACAAACTACGCTTTTGCTTGAGAAAGAACGTCGAACCCAGACGCGACCTTATATTGCAATAATCTATGTTGCATTTTTCGTGTTCCTATTTACAATTATTTTGTTGTTCAAATCATTCTTCGTTAGTATAGAAGGCTTACCCATACTTGGAACTGCTGTAATGTCGTCGGAAGAGACTCAGCGAATATTTTTTCACATGACAGAAATTCAAGCCTTCTTCGGGGGACTTGTTGCTGGAAAGATGGGGGAAGGAACAGTAAACGCTGGGCTAAAGCATAGCGTGATAATGATGCTTTGCGGTTACATAGCCCTAAAACTTTTCTTGTGAAGGAGATGAAGGCTATGGTAAAAGTGTTTTGCAGAATCATTAAAGATAAGCGGGCTATAACCCCAGTGTTAAGCAATCTTTTGCTTACAATTGTGGCTGTAGCAGCTATGTCACTTGCCACAACAGCAACCTATCTCATAACAAGCAACTTGCGAGAGAATATGAGTGAACGCATTATAATAGAGGATTTATGGTTTGACAACGTAACTGGCAGCCGCATAAGAGTCTACCTCCATAATGTGGGAAAAGTTGCAATTCGCATCTCTGCAGTTTACATTAATCATACTTCTCAAATTTTCAATTCACCCTTCAATTTGGAAATAAGCGCCCACAAATGGCTTGACATATCATATAGTTGGGTTTCTAATGGGCTATATTATGTGGACATTGTTACAAGCAGGGGGTTTCACGTTGGAGGCTATTACAAGGCACCTTAATCTTAAGCGCAATAAGCGTGGCGTAAGCAACGTAATTGTTGTTATGTTAAGCCTAGTTTTGATAGTGGTCATAGTTGGTAATGTTGTGCTTTGGAGCTATCAAATGGATCAACTTGACTGGGAAAAATGCAAGAAAAAATCGAAATAACCAATGTAGAGCGTGCAATACGTTCTTTATGGTTTACGAGCGAAAACGAATATACAATAAATAATGGCACTCATGTAGGTGGAACATATATGGATACATGGACGGTTAACGATGTTTTTGAGACTTTTAGGGAATTGGCTTTTGAAGATGTATACCTAGACGAGTAAACAATACATGGGCGAACGCTACGATGCCAACTTATTCATAAATGCTGGAGAAGATCTAAAAACATCATTGTGGGTATGCACTTACCTGAAGATAGATTTGCGGTCAAAATAATCACAGAAAGAGGCAACATAGCCGTTTCCGTAAAAGATTAGCTTACTATTTCTTTTGTTTTTTCTTTTAATGCGTTAACAGCTTCCTTCTGATTCCGCGCTTCAATAACTTGGATATTGTATAATTCAGCCATTTTCTTTCCGTTCTCACTTATTTTTGGAATTGCAATTAAGTATGCGTTGTCGGGTGAAACGTCAAATATTTTGGCAAAAAGCGCAATTACAGGTTGTTCTGAAACTGCATCTTCCATAGATGCTGCCAAATCAATCACCATGATCTTTCGCTTAACTTCACCCTTATAGGCTGCAATGTCAAACATGTGATTTGCCCCAGATTTACCTTTCAAAAAGGCTGGGCTTTCAACTTCAAATCCATTTTCTACAAGAAAATTCCTTACGGGAGCAATCAAAGCCAAGTTTACGCCGATTTCCCCTTTTACCTCTTCTCTTAAGCTGTAAACGTAAACATCTTTAATCACAGCTTCTTCAAACGTGAAATTTGCGCGACACTCTCTACAGAAATGTGCCGTAATAGGGATGTCAAAGCTTTTTCTGCAGTCCCTGCAGGTACACCACATTCCAGCCTTTCTGTAATCAACATCAAGCTTTCTTAATTCTTCATGGCATTTTGGACAAACAAGTTTGTTTCCCTTTCTAAAGTGTTCCTCAACATCCATGTAACCGCACTTAACATGTTCAATAAGAGCACTTCTTTGAATTTCAAAAGATTTACAATAGGGGCAGCAATAATGGATTGAAATGTTTGCAGAATCACATTTTGGACAATAGATAATCTTGTCAAAAAGTTTTCTTTTCAATATACCTGCATCATAAAGCTTGTTCAAAAACGCTTCTACCGCTGTTGCATCACTTCCTACTATTGCTTCAACTATTGGATAACGATAACCAAGTTTAGCATCATAAACTGGTTCAAGCTCGGCTATTTCACCACTTAGAAATTTGCTCAAGAAAGCTTGCGTGTTGTGGTCTTTGAATAGTTCCAATCGCTCCGTTTTTTCCATTTTCAGCATACTATTCCCAGGTGAATTATCCTCTGCCAACAGTTCTTACTAAACATTAAATACAATATAATACTTTTTAATTTTGCTGAAATCTCCAGAAAAGTTTTTAAAATTTCTTTTAACGGATGATTTGTAGGAAGCAATGAACAATGAATAAACAGTCCAAGAATATTGTAAAATGCCCCAAATGCGGTTTCACCTTTGACATAACTTATGGCAGAGCATTTGCCTGTTCCAGTTGCCCATCTTCTGTGCAATGCGAGATGGCTAAATGCCCTAAATGTGGACATGAATTCCCCCTATCCCATTGATACAACTAGGTGATTATAGAAAGGTCTAGTATGGTTTAATTTCAATTTCACATAACAAACCCCTATTAGCTATACATTTCAATTCAACGGCAACAACTTTTCTCTTTAGAGCGCCTGAAAAACTTACAAATAAAACCAGAGATCCATAGCAAACTTTTCCTTCCTGAACCCTCTTAAAAAAGCCTCCAAAAATTCTAGCTTCAACTTTGCCAAGTTCTTATCCATTTATCTCAATTTCTTCTATTTGGCAATTCAAAGCCCAAATCGTTATGTAAAATTCACAGTCACATTTTTTAATGAGAACCCTCTTATTCAAATGCAAAATATATGCATAGAAAGCACAACTATTGACGGTGAATCATTTGGCAACTCAAAAATCACCAAAACGTTTAGTGATTCGCTGGGCAACATTAAAAGGATTAGTTGCGATAATTTTGTTCCTAGTAATAGCCGCATTAATAGAATACTCAATAGTTCTCTATGCAATGAACATTGGGGTTCAAGAAAAACAAGAAAATCTCTTACAATGGAGCTTTCTATTTCCAGGAACCGATTGGGCAATAAAAATAATGATAAGTCCACTATTCCACTTAATTCCTGTAGCAGTCATAATTGCACTTCTTTTCAGCTGGATATATCTGACGAGGCATATAGCCATAAAACCACATGATACACGTAAAGAGAAAGTCGGTCCAGTTGCTAAAAAAGGAAAAGAACACAAAATGAAGAAATTTTTTAGTAAAATAAGTTCTGGATTGCTAAAAATCAAGGGGTTTGCATATGTTTGGCAAAGAATACATTTTGCAAGGGCAACAATAAAAAGCGCTCTTACCATCTTTCTGGTTTTTTCAACATTTGTTATTATATTTTCTCTTCTTGCATATCCTAATCTAATTTACCAGAGAATTTCAAGCGCTTATCAAAACAATTCTTCGCTTCTTGACTTTGTAAAGGGCACTGAAAAAACTCTGGCACCTATTTTTGGAATGTTTTCGGCAATTGGCAGTGCCTTAGTGCCTGTTGCATTAGGTTTTAGAAGCATTGTCTTAGGCGTTGGAATTCTACTTAAACCTTTGGCTGACCTAGATAATGTAGGAAAATACTTGGCTTTCCAAAATCTTGCAGCTTGGATTTCCGCGTTTGCAATTCTTTTCTATGGGGAATATATACGAAAAAGTTATCGTTACAAGAGAGTTAGAAAGAGTTAATGGAATTTGATGGCTGGTCGTCCTAGATTTGGTCCTGCTGGAGTGCCTCCCACATTTAAAGTGTTGAAAGCAAGTTTGGCGGATGTTCCTAAACTTTTACAAGAGGAAGGTCTCGACGCTTTTGAATATCAAGCTGTCCGATGGGGACCAAAACCACAAATAAAACAGGAAGACGCTGAAAAACTTGGTTTAGAAGCTAAAGAAAATGATGTTTTGCTCAGTCTTCACGGTTCTTATTTTATGAATTTCTGTGGCGAAAGAAACATTGTTGAAGTAAGCAAACAACGATTAATGGCATGTGTTACTGCAGCAGAATGGATGAAAGCATACATTGTCGTTTTTCATCCCGGCTTCTATGGTAAGAAACCACCAAAAGAGACTCTTGACAATTGCGTAAAAGCTCTGAAAGAAGTCGCTGACGTTATGAAGGCTTGTGGAATTGTGAACGTTAAAATTGGACCTGAAACAATGGGTAAGGTTTCTCAGTTTGGAAGCTTGGATGAAATTTTAGCCTTATGCGAAAAAGTTGAGCAAACACAGCCAGTAATTGATTGGGCGCACTTGCATGCAAGAGACAAGGGACGCTTTAGGACCGTAGCTGATTTTCGCAAGGTTGTTGAGGAAATTGAGAAGCGTATAGGAATAGAAGCTGTTAGAAACATGCATTGTCACTTTACAAAAGTTGAATTCACTGATAAGGGTGAAAAATGTCATCATGTAATGGATGAGGCTGATTACGGACCAGATTTTGCATTGTTTGCAAAAATCATAGCTGAATTCAAGCTAAAACCTGTTATCATTAGTGAAAGCCCAATTCTGGATATAGATGCTATAAAAATGCGTAACATTTTACAAAAAGAAATGAAATGTTAAGATGCTGTTTTATTGCGATAGATTTTTTATTATATCTTTCAATGCTTCTTATGGGTATAAATATTGTTTAGATTAAAAGGATTTCAAAAACTAACATCAATTGATGAAGCTCTGAAAAAGTGGTTTAATGCTGTGCAAATCAAAAATTTGAAAGTTGCCACTGTTCCTTTGCATTCTGCCTTATTCCGAGTTGTCGCAGAAGACATAATAGCTGAAGAGAATTTGCCAAGACTTGACAGATCAGCTGTTGACGGATATGCTGTAAAAGCAGAGGATACTGTTGGTGCATCACAGTTCAAACCCGTAATCCTTCAAATTACTGACGAAAACCAAGTGCGCTGTGAACAAGCAAAGCAAGTGTGGACTGGGAATAGTATTCCTAAAGGTGCGGACGCGGTTGTGATGTTGGAGAATACTGAGCGAATTGATGGGAAAATTGAAGTTTGGGTATCACTTACACTGGGTGAGAATGTTTCAAGAAAAGGTGAGGATGTTGCAAAGGGCGAAGTTGCAATAAAAATGGGGACTCGTTTAAAGCCTTCTCATTTAGGATTGCTAGCTGCCCTAGGGATTGGTGAAGTTAAAGTTTTTGATAAACCTAAAATAGCAATTTTAGCCACAGGCAATGAACTTATAAACTTGAATGAGAAACTGCGAGAAGGTCAAATTTTTGAAGTGAACCGGATTGTTCTTTCAGCTTTGTGCTTTGAACTTGGCGCTGAGCCTATTGATTTAGGTATTGCAAAAGATGATGTTAAAGAAATTATTGCAAAGCTTAAGGTTGGCTGTGAAAAAGCTGATGCAATAATAACCACTGGCGGAACGAGTGTAGGGCTCTCTGACCTTGCTCCAGAAGCTGTCAACAAAATCGGAAAACCAGGAGTTATAGTTCATGGCATTGCTATGCGTCCAGCTATGCCCACAGCTTTAGCCATAGTAAATGAGAAGCCAATTGTGATTCTTTCAGGTAATCCAGTGGCGGCAATGATTGGATTTGAAGTTTTTGCTAGACCTTTAATATTTAAACTGCAAGGACTGAAACAAGAAGAGTATAGACCGATAGTGGAAGCAAAAATGACGAGAAGGATCAGCGCAGTTCTTGGAAGGAAGACTTTTGTGCGTGTTCACGTTTTCCAAAGGAATGGAAAATTTTTTGCAGAGCCAATTAGTGCTCGGGGTTCTGGCATAATTTCAACTATGACAAAGGCTAATGGTTATGTTGTTGTTCCAGAAAATCGGGAAGGCTTAGAAGAAAGCGAATCAGTTCTAGTGCATCTTTTTGATACAATTGGAGTAGCTGATGAAAATGTTTAGAAAACTTTTAACTCTGGATGAAGCTAAAAATGTCATTCAACAACATTTTAAGCCTAAGAATTTGAGAATTGAAGTAGTTTCCATATTAGAATCTTACAAACGTATTCTCGCTGAAGATGTAACTGCTACTTTAGATATTCCACCTTTTAATCGCTCGTCGGTTGATGGATATGCAGTTAAAGCTAAGGACACTTTCGGAGCTGATGAAAACAAGCCTATAAAACTGAAATTTTGTGGAGTAGTAAATGTTGGAGAACAGCCAAAAACAAAAGTTACTCAAGGCACAGCTGTGGAAATTGTTACAGGCGCCCCAATACCTGAAGGTGCAGATGCTGTTGTGATGTTTGAACATACCGAGCGAAGAGGTTCTCTAATCTACATTTACAATGCAGTAACAAAAGACGAGAATATAATGAAAGCTGGAGCAGACATTAAGAAAAGTGAAACTGTCTTGAAGGCTGGAGTGCAGTTGGGTTCAAGAGAAATTGGTGTCCTAGCCGCATTAGGCATGAAAAAAGTAAATGTTTACGCAATGCCAAAAGTTGCAGTTCTTTCTACAGGCGCTGAACTGACTGAACCAGGCGCTAAACTTTCGCAAGGGAAAATATATGATATAAATGCTTATAGTTTAAGTGTAGCAGTGCAAGAATGCGGTGGAAAACCAATCTATTTTGGTGTACTTCCAGATGAGTTAAATAAAATAAGGACTGCATTAAGAAAAGCGATAACTGTTGCAGATATGGTTATAACGTCAGGTGGAGTTTCGGTAGGTCCAAAAGATGTTATGCCTAGAGTCTTAAACTCCCTCGGAAGCCTAGGTGTAATCCTTTGCGGAGTTGCTATCAAACCTGGAAAGCCAACTACTGTGGCTGTAATAGATGAAAAGCTTGTTTTTTCGCTTCCTGGTCATCCAACTTCTGCATTACTGGTATTTCATTTGCTTGTGCGTCCATTAATTCAAAATATGGTGGGAATAGCAAAAAGTGAAAATCTAAGGGTGAAAGCGCTGGCTGGCATGAGGTTGTTTCCTGCTAAGGGAAGACGTACATTTATCATGGTTAAACTGAACCGTGAGAAATCTGGACGATTAATTGCTGAACCTGTTCCTACAGGGCTTTCTGGTGCAATAACAACTCTTGCAAAAGCTGACGGTTTCATTGAAATAGCTGAAAATCAGCAATTCATTGATGCAAATGAAGAAGTTAGGGTTAATCTTTTCAAAAGTCTAGATTAAAGCTGCATTTTAGCTTTCTAATGTTCTTCTTTTCATTGCCACGTACACCGTGAAGATCCATGTTAAGATAAGATATGCAGCTAAGCTTATGTCCAAAAGCAAAAATTCACCAAAGGAATAGTAAAACGTAACTATTGAGAATGTTGTTGCAATAAAAAGCAGCATGACAGCAATCCAGAGTGTCCAAAATCGTTTTCTAATCAATCCATATGCGGTTAGTAGGCTTAATATTCCAATTATTCCAATGTGCGGTGGAAAATTACTTAATGGCAAAACTGCGAGGAATATTATTCCTGCCACTATATAAAAAGCAAAAGGCACAAGTGTTGCAGCATTTTCTATTTTGAGCATAGATTTTAGTGGCATCTATCTATCGCCTTTAACTTTAATGCATTAACAGCAACACTAATAAATTTAATGTTTTCTCATCGTTTAAGTAACTCTATTCCTCTGTGCTTCCATTCTTACTAAAATAACGAAAAAGTTTAGAACTGACAATAAGAATAAGCAAGGTGAAAAAGGAAAGATAGTTATGAGCCATCATGAACTTTATGTTTCCCAATCAAATGTTTTCAGCGGTTTTCAGAAGCCTTATGAAAAAGCTGACTACATAGTTTTAGGCGTTCCCTTTGACGTTACAAGCACTTTTAGGACAGGGGCAAGATTTGGACCTAATGCCATTCGCTTGGCGTCACTCAACATTGAAACTTACAGTTTCCGCGCAGAGGTAGATGTTGAAGATTTACAAATACATGATTTAGGCGATTTGCACGTATCCACAGATACTGTCAAAACACTTGAAAGAACCATGCTTGTGGTTAAGGACATTTTTGCAGCGAAGAAAACTCCAATAATAATGGGCGGAGAACACACAATCACTTTAGGCGTTGTGAAAGGTTTAGGTGCTCAAACGTCAAAAACAGCCATAGTGAGTTTTGATGCGCATCTTGATTTACGCAACGAGTTTTTGGGGCTTAAACTTTCGCATACAACTTTTATGCGTAGAATAAATGAAGAGGCAAAACCTGCAAAGATAGTGGAAGTTGGCACTAGAGCAGTTTGTAAAGAAGAATTAGCCTACGCAAAAAAAGCTGGAATAGAGTTTTTCACTGCACAGCAAATTAGAAAAAAGGGAACCGCAGAAATAGCAGAAGAGTTGAAGAGTAAACTTTCAGAATATAAGAATGTTTATTTATCAATAGACATGGACATTCTCGACCCAGCGTATGTTCCAGCAGTGCAGAATCCTGAACCAGAAGGACTTGAACTGCATACTCTTCTTGACATTTTATGTAATATTTGTGATAAGCGCACAATAGGCTTTGATGTAGTTGAGATTACACCTGACTATGATCAAGGCGTATCAGCGGTTCAAGCAGCGAAAGTAATGTTTGAAGTTCTTTGCCGACTAGAGGACTCACGGAAAAATCCATAGTTCCAAATGTCCTCCAGGATAATTTATTTTCTATTTTTTCGACAGTTTTGCAATAAAGAAGCCATTGCAGCTATGTCGATGTGGATAAAGCCTCTGGCATTTTTCCAATCCTCTTAAGCCACGTAAGCCTATTTCAGGAGTTACATTTGTTAGCGAAAACTCTGGGTGCCACTTTAGAAATCTTTCAATAAGCATTTCGTTTTCTTCAACTGTTATGCTACATGTAGAATAAACAAGTATGCCTTTTGCCTTCACGTTTTCTGCACAATTTTTAATCATTTGCCACTGAATCTCAGTCATCTTGTCAATTGAACGTGGCGTCAGTCTCCATTTTGCTGATGGCAGTTTTCCAAAAGCTCCAGTGCTTGTGCATGGCGGGTCCAACACTACAATGTCTGCGTCTATATTGTATGGCAACGGGTTACAAGCGTCAGCAATGATTGGTTCAGCTATTTCAACACCCATGCGGACAACCTCAGCTTTCCAGATGCTCATTCTTCGCTTAGAAAAATCCAATGAATGAATTATGCCACGGTTCTGCATAAGCTGTGCCAAATAAGTGGTCTTTGCTCCAGGTGCTGCGCAAACATCTAAAACTGTCATGTTGGGCTTTGGATTTGCTGCTTCTGCAGCGAAGCAGCTTGCTTTGTCTTGAATGTAAAATAAGCCTTTTTCGAAATTCTTTGTTTTTGTTAATGGTTTCTTTGCGGCTAAAACTTTGTATGTATATTTTAATTGATCAACCTTCTCAATTTTGATTCCTTCTTTTGTGAGGCTTTCAAATATTTCGCTTTCTAAAGCTTTCAGAGTGTTAAATCTAATGTATATCTGAGGTGATTGCTTATTTGCTTCCAGCATGGCTATTGTTTCTCTTCTACCAAATTGCCTAATGCAATATTTTACGAACCATGTTGGATGGTAAGTCAAAAGTCCAATTTTTTCTTCATCGCTAACATTTTTAAAAATGGAGGCTGGATTTTGTGTCAGCAGAAAACCAAGATACGGTTCTACCTTCTTAAGCATCTTCCATCCTAAAATAGAGCGGGCTTGTTTAGCTATGTTTTTGGCTTCATTAATGTCAATTTTTGACCAGTCCTTGGCTATTCGCGTCTGATAAACATAAAGCCGTAGAAACGCTTGAACTCCAAGTTTATATTCATTTATGAATTTTGGCTTTAGGACATTATTGATGAATTTGTCAATAAAATTTCGGCGTCTAACAGTTTCGCAAACCAGCATGTGAGCATATCGAACAGCATCAGCATCCCTAATGCCCAATTGCGCAACTGTTTTAGCAAAGGCTAAGCGCTCGCTTAATCTGCGCATTTCCATCCAACTTAAAGTTTCAATTGCAAGCATCCATGCTTCCTTAAGCAACTTTTCCACAGCCTTAACTCGTCAATGTTATAACTAAAAAGGTTAAAGGTATTTTCCTTTATTCCCGTTTATGTGCGTTTAAAAATTTTCCGGAACAAAGAATAAATAGGCTGTCGCGTTCTTATTTGAACTCGGTGTTTCAATATGGGGAATTTAGAAACACAACTCTAACAGAGTTTTAAAACGAAGAGATCGCTCCATAAGCCCCTTGAACAAAAAAATTTTAGAAAATAAAAATAGAGAAAGAGAGCTTTCAAATGCAGACCATAGACTCCTTGGTCAACAATTAGATTTGTTCTCAATAAACGAGGAGGTAGGCATTGGCCTAGTGCTTTGGCATCCAAAAGGAACAATAGTGCGCAATATAATACGGAATTTCTGGGAAAAAGAACACGTAAAGAATGGATATCAACTAGTCTGTACTCCACATATAGCCCGTGGGGAACTCTGGAAGATTTCTGGGCATTTCGAATATTATGAACACAACATGTACCTTTTCGAAAAAGACGGAGAATCCTACGTTGTAAAACCAATGAACTGCCCTTTCCACATACAAATCTACAAGTCTATGCCTAGAAGCTACAGAGATCTTCCTATAAGATATGCTGAGTGGGGAACAGTTTACAGGTATGAAAGATCAGGCACATTACATGGACTGTTTCGAGTGAGAGGTTTCACTCAAGATGACGCTCATATCTTCTGCACTGCAAACCAAATGAACAAAGAAATACTCAAGCTTCTTGACTTCACCAAGAATATGTTACAGAATTTTGGCTTTCAAGACTACAAAGTATACCTGTCAACTAGAGACCCAAAGCAGCCAAATAAATATATGGGTTCTGAAGAAAATTGGAATTTAGCCCAAAAAGCCTTAGCTGAATCTCTTCAAAAAAGAAAGATATCATATCGTGAAATGCCTGGAGAGGCTGTGTTCTACGGTCCGAAAATTGACATCAACATTGTTGATGCTTCTGATAGAGAATGGCAATGTTCCACAATTCAGTTTGACTTCAATATGCCTAAAAGGTTCAACATTACCTATATGGGTGCAGATGGGCAAGAGCATGAAGTTTTAATGATTCATAGAGCTCTTTTTGGAGCCATTGAACGCTTCTTTGCTATTTTAATCGAACATTACGAGGAGATCTTCCAATATGGCTTGCTCCAACTCAAGTGAAAATATTGCCAATTAACGACAATTATACATCATACGCACAAACTGTTCTACGAAAACTGCAAGCTCATGGGATAAGGTGCGACATCGACACGAGTGCATCTACGATAAGCCATAAAATCAGAGAAGCGGAACTGCAGAAATTTCCATGCATGCTGATCTGCGGCGAAAGAGAAGCCAAAACAAAGAAAATATCCGTCAGAAGACATAGAGTGGGGAACATGGGTCAGTTAACAATTCATGAGTTCTTAAGAGTGATCAGAAAAGAATGCAACTGGTAAAACTTGCTTAAAACTTTACCAGCAAATATAAGGCGTAGAAAAAGCAAAATTCCAGTGTCCAGAAAGAGATTTAGTAGACTTATTTACATATGTGAAATAGGCTAGAATGGCATGTCACAAAGGCGTATAGACGAATTCTCCCAAGCTGAAACTAAACCTTCCAAGGAAATTGAAGCGGAAGCTCTGCCATTCACAGAAACTCTTCAAAAAGAAAGAAAAACTCATGGTTTTCCACCATTAGCCAATAATAGTCTTCCCCCTTCCTATTTTGTCTCTGCAACGTATGATGGAAAAGTTGGAAATGCTTTAATCAAGCTTTATGATCCGGTCTCAAGCAAGATATATTTTTGGTATGATAATGCTGGACATAAACCCTATTGTCTAACAAATCTTTCGCAGTATGAACTTGAAAAAATAGATCTTTTACTTCAACATCCCAGCTTAGATCACTTCGAAATAGTGGACAAGTTTGACCCTTTGTTGGATAGAAATGTGAAGGTAACAAAAATTGTCGCCAAAGATCCATTAGCCATTGGTGGGCGCCCTAAAGGATGTATAAGAGACATAATTCCTGAAGAGTATCCTAAGGTTTCTGAAAGTTCAATCTCCTCTGATCAAGTTAAAGTTTGGGAATCCAGAATAAAATATTATCAGTCTTACATTTATGATGAAAACCTTCTGCCTGGAATGATTTACAGGGTCAAGAATGGTAGGCTAATAGTGGAAAGCATTGAAAAAGCTGAAAAAATGATTAATCATATACGTGAAATTTTCAAAGATGCCGCACAAGAGGAGTTACAATTTATTGAAGAATGGGCAAGGCTTTTAGAATATCCAGCTCCAAATTTTCAGCGTGTAGCTCTTGACATAGAAGTTTCAACTCCTGTCCCAACAAGGATGCCTGATCCTCGTGAAGCAGCTTATCAAATCATTTGTGTTTCGCTGTATGGTTCAGATGGACAGAAGCGAGTTCTTCTTTTGAAACGAGATGATGTTCGTGAAGGAAACGAGCACTTGCCAGCTAATGTTACTGTTGAATATTTTCCATCTGAAGAAAGGCTTGTCAAGGCTGTTTTTGCTGCTTTGTGGAGTTACCCTTTTGTTATTACATTTAATGGTGATGACTTTGACTTACGTTATCTTACTCATAGGGCAATGAACCTTGGTCTTAGGCGAGATGAGATTCCAATAGAAGTTGGAAAGCGTGTTTGTCTACTAAAATATGGGGTTCATATAGACCTTTACAAGTTTTTCTTCAACCGTTCAATTCAAATCTATGCTTTTAATAATCGCTACCGTGATGTAACGCTTGATGATGTTGGCAAAGCCTTAATTGGGATGGAAAAGATTAGGCTTGAGAAGGGCATAAGTGAATTAACTTACACAGAACTTGCTAAATATTGTTTTAGAGATGCTGAAATCACTTTTAAACTTACAAGTTTTGATGATGAACTGGTTATGAAACTTATTTTAGCATTGGCCAGAATTAGTAGCATGCCGATGGAAGATGTAAGCCGACAGGGCGTTTCTCGTTGGATAAGGAATTTTTTGCATAGAGAGCATCGCAGAAGAAACATGCTGATTCCAAATGCAGAAGACATCTTTGCGGTGAAAGGTAAGACAACAACTAAAGCAATAATCAAGGGTAAAAAATACAAAGGCGCTATAGTAGTTGAACCTGTTCCAGGTGTTCATTTTAACGTTGCAGTCATGGATTTTCCAAGCCTATATCCTTCTATAATAAAGGTTTGGAACCTCGGTTATCAATCCATATTATGTCAGCACCCAGAATGTCGCACTAATCTTGTTCCAGGCACTCCTCATTGGGTCTGCACTAAAAAACGGGCCTTAGAGAGTCTCTTAATTGGCTCGCTTAGAGACTTACGTGTCCAATGGTACAAGCCGAAATCAAAAGATAAAACTTTGCCAACAGAGCTTAGAAGTTGGTACAACATCATTCAAGGAGCACTTAAGGTTATTTTGAACGCAAGTTATGGAGTGTTTGGAGCTGAAACTTTCGATCTTTACTGTCCGCCTGTAGCTGAAGCAACAGCAGCCATTGGAAGGCATTCAATAACCCAAATTCTCAACGAAGCGAAACGACTTGGCATCCAAGTTCTTTACGGAGATACAGACAGTATCTTTCTAAAAAATCCGTCAAAAGAACAAATTGAAGAATTGACGCATTGGACAGAACATGAACTAAAAATGAGTTTAGACGTAGACAAAGTTTACAGGTATGCTGTTTTTAGCTCACGGAAAAAGAACTATCTGGGGGTTCTGGAAGATGGAAGTGTTGACGTTAAAGGTTTAACAGGCAAGAAAAAACACATACCATTGTTCATTAAAAAAGCTTTTGATCTGATGAAAGAACGTCTGGCCATGGTTAAAACGCCCGCTGACTTTGAAAAAGCCAAAAGAGACATAGGCGAAATTATTCGCGATCGCTACATGCGATTAAAGAGGCGTGAATGGGAAAGTCTAAGCGATTTGGCTTTCCACGTAGTTTTAGGTGAAGACATAGAACACTATACAAAAACGACGCCTCAACATGTCAAAGCAGCAAAAACCTTGAAAGAAGGGGGAGTAGAGCTACGAGCTGGTGACCTAATAAGCTTCGTTAAAGTTGTAAAAGAACCGCATGTTAAACCTGTGGAGTTGGCAACAAATAGCGAAATTGATGTTGACAAATACATAGCTTATTTACATTCGACATTTGACCAAGTATTAGATGCCTTGGGTTTGGACTTTGATGAAATAATTGGACTTACAAAGTTGGAACGTTTCATGTAGCTATCAATACTATGCTTTCAATCCGCGAGACTTTAAGGGCTCTAAAATGCTTGGCTTACTAAGTATCGAAAGCAGTAGATATCCTATCATAGCTATTGTAACAAGACTACTAACCGTTATGCTAACAATCATAGCAGCCCATGCAGGCAACGCGTTTAGAACTTCAGGCGGCGGAAAGAATATCCAGAGATAACCACCTACGATGATGCCGATAGGTAAGGCTCCAGTAACACATGCTGTAAAACGATGTCTCCTTAAGAGGAGAATTATTGAAGCAGCAATTAAATTAGCGATTGGTCCAAGTATCACGTCTTGTATTCCAATAAAATAGTAGGCATTGGTTAAAAAGCATCCAATAGTTGCTCCTGCTATTACAGGCCAGCCCAACAAAGCTGCGAAGGCAATTATAGAATCAGCAATGCGTAGCTGGATTGGCCCATAAACTGTTGGGTTGCCGATAGAAATCATCTGAATGATATTGATTATCACATACAATGCGGCAAGGATGGCCGTTAATGCGACATCTCTGCTGTCATTTTTCACTTTTTCACCTCCTACGCCGGGGTTTATTACTGGCGGAACGGGTGGAGGTCCACTCACCCGCCAACACTTCATGCAAATGATAACTTGGAATTATTAAATGTTGCTCAAGGCTATTTCTGTAGTCCATACAATAAATTGTGGCAAGCTTCTAAAATGCTAATAGTCGTAACAATTGCATAATCAAAGCTGCAAAAGTTGAAGCTGTAACCAAAAGTGAGACTACTGCAACTATTTGTCGTTCTGTTAAGTGGCGATTGTAGGTTATAAGCGTAATTAGACTTCTCCGATGGTTTGAAGATAATCTTTTACCATCAAACGACATTGCCGCTCTTGTTCTAAAAAGAATGTAATTTAACAAAATTAATGAAGAATTAAGTATAAAAGGCAGAATAGAAACCAAAAGAACAGTTTTTAATCCGGAAATAATGGCAAACGAAGCTAAGGTTATTCCAATAGCAAATGAGCCTGAATTCCCCACGAAAATTTTTCCTCGAAAATTGAAAAAGGCAAGTGAAAGCCATACAATTAATGGAACATATAATAGGATTATATTTGGTTCTGGTTTAAACATAGCTGCAAGCATCAATCCAATCATAACAATGCCTGGGCAAATCGTTTCCAGACCATTTAATCCACCAAGTTGGTTCACTGTGTTAGTAGTCACAGTTACAATGAGCGGCAGAATTATAAAATAGTAATACTCACCAAAATTTACAGTTCCAAAAATAGGGATTGCCAAAGAAGGCGGTAAACCAAGATTTTTTGACAGTGAAATAAGCGGTATTGCGGCTATTAGCGGAAAAAAGACCTTATAGCGCCATCGTAAATCCATCCAGTCATCAAGTAAACCCATAAAGCCTCCAAATAATATGCAAACAGCTAACGTAAGCGCAGGGGAAATGTTGTTGGGTGGTTGAAGATAATATAGAAGGAAAAGATAGGTTGCGCTTGCTATGATGTAGAGAACGCCTAAGCCGTTTGGAACTAAAGGCTTAGTTGCCTTATGCTCGTCTCTTGCCTTAGGAAACACAACTCTAAACTCCTGTTATGCCTAGTGAGTCAAATCATACTTTGCATAGTCAACTTCATATAAGCACACTAAGGCGTATAGATATACAGTGTTTCCCGCTGAATCTTTTCCAACTGCACCCACAACACCACCAAAGAAATGTGGATTTGTGAAATATGTGAGTGAAGGAGCATTAACACTTGCTTGTGCTGGTCCATACTCTTTGCCGTTCTGCATTAATTTATAAAATAACGTTGCGTTATCTCCTGTTTCATTCCAAACGAACCCGCTCGATGTATAGTATCCTAAAGTGTTGTTTTGAAGATTAGATCCCCATTCTTTATATTCCCATTTAGGCCATTCAGGTACGTATAAGTTTTGAACTTCTGTTGACGAGTTGGCTATTCTAGCCATCCACATCCATTTGCCTTCGTCTCCGCCATATCCTGCGTCTTGGCCTGTGCTGTAAAATGTTATGTATACTAGAATGTATTTTGGTGGTCCATGTGGACCGTTAAATTGTTCTTTAAGTATTCTGACTGCTTGTGTTTCATTTGAGACATATACTCTGCCTATTAATCCTATTTGTGTAGTGTTTACTGTGGCATTATCTGCGAGACTTGTTACATTACCAAGCATTGTCAGCCAATAGCCATAATCCCACCAGCTGCAAACAACAGTTGTTGCAGAAGATGGGAGGTCGCTTAACCATTTCAATGCGTCCATCCACGCTGTGATGGGCGCACTTGGTACAAGTGAAAGACTTCCAGCTGTTATGGTGACAGGAGAGTTGGCTTGCATGTACACTTTAGGGACACCTCCAGATTGAGGCGCAAACGCAAAGTTTGTCGTCAGGATGATGAATATCAGGAAAACTGCAGTGCCACTGAATTCTTTTCCCACATGCTCTAAGCTGTATTTCTTTTTCGTCAAAATTTTTGGTGGCTCCTTCAAAAGTGTGTAAAATGGTTTCAGTATGCCTATTATGCCATAAGCTGCTAAAAGCCCAAAGATTGGTGCTAAGAGCACAAACAACCGTACTATTGAGCAGGCAAAATAGGTAGAAGTTAGACCGAGAATTAAGAGTAACAGGTTCTTGTTGTCTAATTTTCTTAAGGCAAAGAAGAAGCCTGATATGAAGAATATTATTCCTATGCCAAATTCATAGTATATTGAGCTCCATGCTGAGATTCTGTGTTCTGCAACGGACTCGTAAATCGGCGAAGCAGAACGAATAAATGGATTTACAACTGACATGAATTTGCCAGTTATGCTTCCCAGATAACCAAGATACCAGAGTAAGATGAAACCGCCAATCACCAAGAGAAGCAGAACTATTGCAAACATCCATCTAGCTCTAACGGTTGTTACCATCCTAAAAGCTTCAGAGAAGCACAACAATATGAACACACCAGCGACGGGTAGAATTGCATACGTAGCAAGATAGGACAGGGAAAGCTTGGGGACATTAATTGCAATAAATAAGCCCAGTCCAAAGGTCAAACTATACGACAACAGCAACCGTTGTGTATATCTTCTGAGCAAGAGTAAAACAAATACAAAGAGAATCGTAACATCAATGGCATAAAATGCGGCACCCCATGCTGTGCAGAAGTATCCTAAGACTAATCCTGAACCAACTGCGTATTTCACTGAAAAAAATGTAGGTTTTGTTTCATCAATTGCTCTCATAAACATAATTAGAAACACTATGAGTGCAAGTATCCCTACTATCTCGTCATCATAGAATCCTAGTGATGTCCTTTGGATGAAGGACGGGCTAAACGCCAGAAAGAGTGCAGCAAAAAGGCCTATAGACCTTCCACCTATATCTTTACCTAAGAAATAAATTGCTAAACAGGCCAATGCTCCCATTATAGGCGGCAGCATTGCACAGAAATTCATCAATGGAACATTTATGCCTAGAGCTGAGATTACCTTATAGAGAAATGCTCCAGTAAAAGGTAATCCAGGATATGCAGCAGTTGCCTTTATTCCCCAAGGGTACCATCTTTGCTGGTCATTCCACGAAACCCATGAAATGAATCCGTCGTCATGGGTTACTAAATATTCTGTGAAGTGATATTGAAAATATGGGTCAAATTCAGACAAATGCAGTACATTTCCGCCTGCTTGTATTTCCCATCGCATTGGAAAAAGTCGCACGGTAAAAGCCACAAAAAGGATAATTAACAATGCTGAATAAGTCATTATTGAACCATGGCTTATTGTGATCCGCAGTTTTTCTAAGCTTTTCAAACCGTTTACGATGCTTTCTTTTGATAAAGCTTCTTTGATTTTCATTTCTGGTACATCTCTCTTACACACATTATTAAGCTATTTTATTTCTGTTGTGGTTAACTTACCATTATTCCTTTAAGATTTTCGTTTGTAACCATATTTTTCTGGATCGTATAGCGGGAATGGTGCAATTTTTCCTTTAACCAGCTTATCACGTATTTTCACGTTGATAATGTTTCCTTCTAGCGCTTGAGATAATTCAGTATAGGCCATTCCTATTCCGCTCTTCAGTAATGGTGAAAATGTTCCGCTGGTGAGGCGTCCAATTTTTCTACCATGTTCGTTAAAGATTTCACAGTTTGGTCTTGGTATTCCCTGCTCAATCATTCGTATTCCTATGCGCTTATGTTTAATTCCCTCAGTTTTCTGTTTCAGTAGTGCCTCTTTTCCTATAAAATTGTCTTTTTGAAGTTTGACTACAAAACTCAGTGCAGCTTCCAATGGTGTTATGTTTTCGTCGATGTCATTTCCATATAAGCACATTCCAGCCTCAAGTCTTAAAGTGTCTCTTGCTCCCAATCCGCATGGTTCAATTTCAAAGGCTTTACCAGCATCAAGAATGGCATTCCATAATTTTATAGCGTTATCCGGCCTTGTTTGTGTGGCGTTCCATATGAATATTTCAAATCCATCTTCACCTGTGTATCCTGTTCGTGAGAGGAAAACGTCTATATTTGCTAGTCGTGAATGTGCGCATTTGAATCGTTCAATTTTGCTTAGATCATCTGAACAAATTTTCTGCAAGGTTTTCTCAGTATTTGGACCTTGAACTGCCAACATTGCTACATCATTTGAGATTTCCTTGAGTTTAACATTAAAGTTCTTGGCGTTCTTAGCAAGCCAATTATAGTCTTTTTCTCTGTTTACTGCGTTGGAAACCATCATAAATTTCTTCTCTTCTAGGCGGTATATGACGAAGTCATCTATTATGCCGCCTTTTTCATTACACATAACTGAGTACTGGGCACTGGCTGGAGACAATTTAGAGACATCATTTGTAATTACATAATTTACAAATCTCTCAACATCTTCACCTTCGATTAGTACACGTCCCATGTGAGATATATCGAAAATTCCAACACTATTTCGCACTGCTAAATGTTCGAGCATTACTCCCTTATACATTAATGGCATTTCAAATTCAGCGAAAACTGTTAGTTTTGCTGTTTGTTGGTGTGCTTCATACAGCTGGGTTCTGCGAATTTTTTCTGATAAAACCTTTTATTCCTCCCTCAATATGCTATTTTATAGGTTTTACTTCCACATTGATTGGTATGAGCGAAAGTTTGTTGCCACATTTTGGGCATTTTCCGTCATGCGAATGCAAAATTTCATCTGGAGGCTTCAATTCCGCTCCTTCATACAAAACATAACCACAATGCTGGCACATGACACGTTGAGGCAAATCATCTCCTCCTTATTACATTAGGGAATAAGAACCCGCGGCATATTTATTGATTGCTAATCAATTCCACTACACTCCATTTTACATAAAACTTTTAATCTCAGATGGCATTTAATTCTGGAAAACTGTTTCCAATTTGCAGTATAGTTTGTGCAATCATGGAAAAGTACACATTAATTGTCACCGAAAAGCCTGATGCGGCACAACGTATAGCCTCTGCTCTTGATGTGCAGGGGAAACCTGAGAAGATGGAAGACAACGGGGTGCCCTATTATGTGGCAAAACGGGACAGAAAGATGGTTGTTGTCTCAGCGATAGGACACTTGTATACTGTTGCAGAAGAGAGAAGTGAAAGGGATCGCTATCCTGTCTTCATTTTTAAATGGTTACCACGATATGCCACTGAAAAAGGTGAAGGGCAGATTCGCACTTGGCTTGAAACCATTTCCAAACTTTCCAGAGATGCAGATATGTTTGTTGATGCATGCGACTATGATCTTGAGGGAAGCATTATTGGATATTGCATACTGAAATACGCATGTGGTAATAAAGAAAATGTTGCTAAACGTATGAAGTATTCAACCTTAACTAAAGAGGAACTGGAAAAGTCTTATTTTGAAATGCTTCCTCATTTAGATTTTGCTTTAGTGGAAGCTGGGCGTACAAGGCATGAAGTTGATTGGGTTTATGGGATAAACCTTTCACGAGCATTAACAATAGCGGCAAGAAAATGGAGCGGAAAATATGCGATACTAAGCACTGGGAGAGTGCAGGGACCCACACTTAGATTCCTTGTCGCTCGAGAAAAATCAATCAAATGTTTTGTGCCAATCCCTTACTGGAGTATAAAGGCAGCAGTTGAAATAGCTAATTCAATTTTTGAGGCGACGTATGAAAAGAAAATGATCGAAATCAAAATTGAAGCTAACAATATCATTAATGTTTGTAAAGAAAAAAACGGAGTAATCGAGAAAATTGAAGAAAAAAAGTTTCAACAGATGCCTCCAACGCCTTTTGATTTAGGTACATTACAAAGTGAAGCTTACAGATTGTTCGGCTATACACCAATGCGTACATCAACCATTGCCCAACGCTTATACCTAGACGCTTTAATCTCTTATCCAAGAACCAGCAGCCAAAAATTGCCTCCAGCAATAAATTATGAGGCAATATTAAAAAGTTTAGAAAAATTTCCAGAATATAGGAAGCTTGCAGCTGAACTTCTGTCAAAAAAAGAATTGAAACCTAATGAAGGAAAGAAGATAGACCCTGCACATCCAGCTATATATCCAACGGGTAATCTGCCTGAAAGAGAATTAGATGTTTCTGGAAAGCACATTTGGGATCTCGTTGTCAGAAGGTTTATGGCGGTTTTCGGCGAACCTGCAATTATACAAAGCGTGCGAATGAGCATAAACATAAACGAGTGTCATTTTTATCTAAGAGGTAGGCAAACTCTGAAAGATGGCTGGCTACATTTCTATGAACCTTATGTAAGGTCCGAAGAAGTTGTTTTGCCAACAGTTGTGGAAGGACAAAAAGTGAACATAAAAAAGGTAACATTAGAAGACAAATTCACCAAGCCGCCACCAAGATACAATCCAAGTAGTCTTCTCAGAAAAATGGAAGAGGCAGAAATAGGGACAAAAGCTACACGAGCTTCTATAATCCAGACGCTTTATGATAGGAAGTACGTTAAGGATGAAAGAATGACTGTGACTGACTTGGGTTTTGGGGTTCTCGAAGTTTTGAAAAAATACTGTCCAACAGTTGTCTCAATAAAGCTTACGCGCGAGCTTGAAGAAAGAATGGACAAGATACAAGCGCATAAAGAAAAAAGGGAAAATGTGCTTTTGGACACTGTTGAAATACTCAAGCCAGTAACTGAAGAGTTAAAACATAAGGAGAAAATAATCGGTGAACAACTAAGTGATGCACTAAATAGAGCAAGGCTAGAGGAAAGGATTATTGGCGTCTGCCCAATTTGTCAAGATGGAAAACTAATGGTTTTATATTCAAGGAAAACTGGAAAACGTTTTATTGGATGCACGAACTATTTCCATGGGAAATGTAAAGCATCATTTCCACTTCCTCAAAAAGGTGAAGTAAGACGTTTAGGCAAAAATTGTCGAGGATGTGGTTGGCCTACTGTTCAGATTAGGGCAAGAGAAAGACGTCCTTGGACATTATGTTTCAATCCTAAGTGTACATTGAAAATAGAAAGGAGGAAAAAGATTGAAATGCAAACTGTGCAGTAGAGAAGCTGGTGAAAAGGATTATTGTGATTTTCACATGAGAGCTTATCAAAATGTTGTTGAGAAATATGATGTTTGGAATAGAGCTTGCGGGTTTTCTTGGAAAGAGTATTTAAGTGAGATTGCTAAGAACCCTTTAACTGGAGAATGGGCTAAAGAAATGGTGGAATATCTCGCTAAAAATGGAGAAAAACAAGATGTCAAGGGCAGTTAAGAAAAAAGTTTCATCAATTTCATATTCCTTTAACAAATTATATCGAAAAATCTCGACAGCAAAACCCTCAACCCTTATTCTCTCAGCAATAGTCATTGCCATTATAGTATTCTTTTTTGGTGGTGGCTTATATAATTTAATAATAAAGCCTTATTCTGCGCCTTATAGTGGAGGCACTTTCATTTTGATTGATCCGAGACTTTCTGAGCAATTCTTGTCAGACAGCATCGTTTCAATGATTCTTTTTACTTTTGGCGTAATAGGACTATTAGTTATATACCAAAGTACAAAGTATGCTTATAAACCTAGACAAGCTTACATGATGTTTTTGGTAGGAGCGGTTCTCTTACTGTTGGCGTATGTTTCTCTTGAAGTTATATTGCACTTTAAGCTTGGTTCATAGATTTACCAAGGATGTTTTTTTAGGCCTATTTTATATGCTACAAAATTTGTGAGTACGTGTATAGGTGGTGTCATAATCAGCACTGTTATAATAAGGTTTAACGACATAAATTGAAGAGAAAGGGGAAATGAAAATAAAATTGCTCCTATTATGAAATCAACTTGATCAATTATCGGTAACAAGCCCCCAGGAGGAATTCCAGCTCTTCTTTTTATGAATGCTCCAGTTAAGTCTCCAAACAATGCTCCTAAGGATAAAATGAAACCAAACGTAATGGGGTACTCTGGAAAAAATGCGCTTTCCACTAAGCCCACTACAGTTCCTATTACTAGTCCTGAAAAGAAGCCTTGATAAGTCTTGTTTTGTCCAAAAATTGGTTTTCCATCAAAAAATTTTTTTCCAAAATCTATTGGGCTTCCACCACCAGTAATTACTGGTATTGCGTTTGCGCAATAGGCTGGAACTATGAACTTCAATGCTTCGATAATAATTTGCATAATGTCCATTTCTACAACCATTAATGAATTAGATACTCGTGAATTCCAGTTTCCTCTATTTCTAAGTAACATATTAGAGGAGATTGAATCTTTTTTGGAATTTTCTCTAAAGTTGCTTTGACCACTTGCGGTTTATCAGTAGGCTTCATGCTGATTATTGTATCAGCCCAGAATTTTAAAACCCTTGTGGCCACTGGTTCTACACTGGCGAATGCTTCGTTGAAACTGCTTCTCACTTGGCTTGTCACCAAAGCAGCTATTTTATGGAGTTTTGCAGCTTGTGCTATTAATGCCATTTGCCTGTTCAATTCACGATTCAGCGTAAACGTTTTCTCTGGAGAATCTGCAATTTTAACCCGATAAAGTGCAGTAATAGTGTCAATAATAAAAAGTCCCAGATTTTTAGTAATGTAATCTGTTAACTTGTCTATGACCACTGTCTGTTCTTTAAAATTTTGCGGTTTCATTAGCATTATTGATTCTGCGGTTTCTTCGATTTTTTTTGAAGTCATCTGAGAAAGTCTTCTACCTGAAAATGTGCCATCGCAGTCAATAAATAATGTTCTGTAACCTTGTTTTGCACAGTTTATGGCGCATTGTGTAGCCAGAGTTGTTTTTCCTGTTTCAGCTTCTCCATATATTAAAGTAACATTCCCTATTGAGATGCCTCCTTCTAAAATTTTGTCTATTGTTTCACATCCTGTTGGAATTTTCCTCAACAATGCCATACACTCAACGAATATAAACCACGAATCTAATAATTTGTTTTGTGTTTCAGTACATACACAAATAGGAAAGTGATATGAAAGCAAAAATTGCCGTAGCAACAGTTTCAGGTAAGGCTTATTACCTAATTGTAAATGAATTAAAAAAGAAAAATGTTCCTTTTATAAGTCTGATTCCAAACAAGCCAGTTCCAGTGGAAATCAAAGTCGTCATAACCACAGAAGAAGAACAATACCTTATAAATCATGAAAAAATTTTGGCATATAAGGATGAAACGGAACTAACCTCACTCATAAATGAAGCATTACAAATTGCTCATGGGAAAGAGTATTATGAAAAAATCGTTATAGGCGTTGATCCAGGGGAAGTGTTTGGGTTGGCTGTTTTAGCTGATGGAAAAGTTGTTGAAACAGAAAACTGTTTTAACATACAAGAAACATTGAATAAAATAAAGAATGTTCTGAGTAATTTCAGAGAAACTAAGATAACATCATTCTCAGTAAAAGTGGGTGATGGGGTTCCAGCATGTAAGGAAAGCCTTTTACGTGTTCTGGATAATGAATTACCTCCAAACGTAGTGTTAGAAAGTGTCAGCGAAGCTGGAACAAATCGCTACTTAAGCGAGAACAAACATAGAAGAGGACTGAGAGACATTGTGTCAGCTATAAAAATAGCTGGGAGAACTGGGCAACAATTCGAAAGGAGAAAACCGAATGAATAGAACAGTTGAAAAGAACAAAACTTTTCTAGTTGACGGTCCAGCCTCTGTTATTGTTGTTTCTGGTAAAGTAGAAGTTTTTGGCTCTGTAATAAGTGGCATAGGCAAGGTTGTGATACGTGAAGGTAAAAGGTTACCTTTTGTAGTCGAGGAGAAGTCGACTTTTGAAATTTCTTTGGGAGAAAATGCAAGTGCTGAAGAAGTTGATGGAAGCACTATTCCGCCTTCTTGGGACATTGCATTCCAAGAGCTTTTGAAAATTCAGGTAAAACCTGTAGTTGCATTAGTATTAGGCACAGTTGATTCCGGAAAATCAAGTTTCTGCACATATTTAATAAACAGGCTGTTGCGTGAAAGACAGAAAGTCGCGGTTTTAGACGGAGATTTGGGGCAATCTGACATAGGGCCTCCATGCACTATTGCATATGCTTTTGTGACAAAGCCCGTTACTGATTTGTTTAATCTTGAAGCAAAAAACGCATTCTTTGTTGGTGTAACTTCACCTAGTGCAAGTATTGATAAAGTTATTGAAGGGTTAGTATCTCTTAAAAAGGAAATTTTTGACGCAAACCCAGATTTTGTTGTCATAAACACTGATGGTTGGGTTGAAGGTGAAGAGGCAGTTCATTACAAGTTTCGGGTAATCGAAGGGCTTAAGCCTAACGTGATTTTCTGTGTTCAGAGAAGTGATGAATTGGCACCGTTTCTAAAAATCCCAGAACAGTTTGCAAAAATTTTTGTAGATGTTTCTTCAGCTATAAAACAAAGGGATAGAGAGAAACGTAGAAGCTTACGAGAGCTTGGATATGTTAAATATTTGCATAATGCGAAGGTGCAGTCTCTGCCTATAGGATGGTTGAGGATTGAAGAGAACGATTTGCTTGGTTTAGGAAAGATGCATGAAACTAGTAGGCAAGCAAGGAAGATTTATGAACTTCTAGGAATGAAACCTTTACATTTTGCAGAACTAAAAGACAAAATTTGCATAATCATAGGTAGAAGGCGTTGGATTAGTGAGGATAACATAAAAAAAACTGAAGAATTTGCAAGAAAGAAAATTGTCATAATTAGGAAAGGCGAAGAAGAAGGACTGCTTCTAGCATTATACAATTCTGAAAGAAAATTTCTCGGGATAGGTGTTTTGCACGAGATTGATTATATAAGGAAAATCCTAAAGATTTTGACCCCTATTTCCAAGGACATTGCAATTGTGGGTCTTGGCAGAGTTAAGCTAGACAAAAACCTTAGAGAAATTCCGCTTTCTCCTGAAGAAAGTCTCTGGGAACCTTCAATTGTTGAAAAACTTTTTTAAATGTTTTGAACCAGAATTTTATTGGTTTTTCGCTAAAACTTGGTCCGTTACTCATTATTTCTCTGAAAATGATAAATATTGAACCGTGAAGCTATTAATAAGTAATGGAGATTTGATAATGGAACGCGCAAAGGTTGTTAAGGAAGAGATTTTTGAGCAGAATACTCATTTTCTAGCCGTGTATGTGGAAGCGAAGAATTCATGCTTAATCTTGTTAAGCGAAAATGAAGATAAACTTGGAACGCTTGCAATTGCTGTTCCAAAGTCTAAAGATTTGATTATCCCCTCATCGTCATCAGTTCTGTTAGGAGATAAAAATGCAATTTCAGCTCGCATGTTCGCAGAGTATGTAGCTTCTAGAAAGGGGAAAATCGTATTGGTTTCTGTTTATTTAGAGAAAATTGATGAGATGCAAGCGCAATCGATTTTTATGAAGTTAATTGAAAAAGTTGTACATGCAGAGTCGCAGAGAGAGGGTGTTTCTACATGAGTCTTAGAAGTTTTATTAGGCAGATGGAGACGGAAAAAGAAGTGCTGCATGTAAAAGATGCGTTATCAGTAAAGTTTGAAATTCCATCCGTCATTAAGAATTTTGATGATAATGGTCCAATTCTGTTATTTGAAAATGTTAAGGGATATAAAACAAAAGTTGTTGCCAACGTATGCGGCTCTCGGAAGAGAATCTGTGAAGCCGTCAACGTTAACCAAAATAAGCTTTATCAAAGGTTGACTGAAGCTTGGCGTTCTCCTAAGAAGTTGAAAATAGTTGATGATGCGGTGGTGAAAGAAGTTGCTGAAAATGACTTGTCCAAAATTCCCATTTTAACTCATTTTGAAAAGGATGCTGGTTCATACATCACCTCTGCTGTTGTGTATGCAAAAAGTGTTGATGGAACCGTTGAGAATGTTTCTGTTCATCGCCTTCAAGTTTTGGATAAGAAACATTTGGCAATTCGTCTAGTTCCGCGGCACCTATTCAAGATTTGGCAAAATGCAAAGGAAGCCCATAAAGACTTGGAAGTATCAATATCTATAGGCGTTCATCCTGCAATAATGCTAGCTGCTTCATCTCCAGTGCCCTTCGGCGTTAATGAATTCGAAGTGGCAAATTCACTGTTGAACAACACTCTTTGCTTAACTAAATGTGAATATGTCGATGCATACGCTCCTGCTGATGCTGAACTGGTCTTGGAAGGCAAAATTTCCGTGACAAAAGAGGCTGCTGAAGGACCTTTTGTGGACATAACTGGAACCTATGATATTCAAAGGACACAACCCATCATAGAAGTTGTTAGTGCCATGCATCGTGAAAACTATGCTTACCAAGGTCTTTTGCCTTCTGGAGCTGAACATCGACTTTTGATGGGTTTGCCCCACGAAGTTTTGATTTGGGAAGCTGTTTCAAGGGTTGTTCCTAAAGTCTATGCGGTTAACCTTTCTGTTGGCGGGAGTGGATGGCTTCATGCAATAATATCAATTGAAAAACAACTTGACGGTGACGGGAAAAATGCCTTATTGGCTGCTTTTGCTGCGCATCCAAGCCTAAAACATGCGGTTGCTGTAGATTCTGATGTTGACGTGTTTAACATTTCTGATGTAGAATGGGCTGTTGCAACTCGCTTTCAAGCAAATGAAGATCTGATTATAATAAAAAACGTGCGCGGCTCCACATTGGATTCTTCAGCTGACCAAGAAACTGGCTTGACGACAAAAATGGGTTTAGATGCGACTAGACCTCTCAATAAACCTAAGGAGAAATTTGACCGAGCAAAAATTCCTGAAAGTAAGCATGCTGAAGCGCTGATTCGTAAATTATCTGAACTGTGATAAAAGTTGTTTTTGGACACCGATTTATATATTAGGTTTTGAAACAATAGGAAAACTGGTGATTAATTGTCAGGCAAGAAACAAGAAGAAACCACTGCGTCATTGAAGGTTGAAGATGTTATGATAAAAGAAGTGATGACTATTGATGAAAATGCCACAGTTAAGGAAGCAGCTGAAGTCATGAACAAGTTTGAGATAGGCTGTTTGATTGCGGTTAGAAAAGGGAAAGCTATGGGCATCTTAACCGAGAGAGATGTGCTTAAAAGGGTTGTTGCAGAATCGAAGGATGCAGCGAAAACTAAAGTGAAGGATGTTATGTCAAGTCCATTGGTTGTTGTTGAACCAAGCATGGATTTAGAAGAGGCTGTGCGATTAATGTTTCAGATGAAGATCAAGAAGTTGCCAGTAGTTGACGGAAAACGTCTTGTTGGTTTGGTGACGTTGACTGATATTGCTCGTTTTCAGCCTCAAATAATAAGGATATTAAAACAGCTTGCCATGAAACAAACTGCACCAAAAAGCATGAAAAAAGTAATAGACTACTACATTGTCTAAACAATCAAGTTTTTCTCTCTTTTTTGAAGAAGTTTAAATGTTTAGGTTAGGGTCTCTAATCAATAGTCAAGAGATGTAAATGGATGAAGAAAACACTAATGCTAAAAGTTGATTTGCAAAAACCAGACATGAAAAAGATTCGAGTAGCAGCAAGCCTCATTAGGAAAGGTGGACTTGTGGCTTTTCCTACCGAAACCGTTTATGGCTTAGGGGCGGATGCCTTGAATCCAAAGGCAGTCCTAGCCCTTTTCAAAGCGAAAAAGCGACCGCTTGATAATCCGCCAATAATACATGTTGGAGATGTAGAATATATTCGCAAATTAGTTAAAGAGTTACCGCCTAAAGCTGAAAGACTTATGGAGAAGTTTTGGCCTGGACCATTAACTTTAATTTTTAAGCGTTCTGGAATCGTGCCAGATGTGACTGTTGCTAGTTTGGACACTATCGCTATTAGAATGCCTAATCACAATGTTGCTTTAGCACTAATTAGAGAAAGTAGTTGCCCAATTGCTGCTCCAAGTGCAAATCTTGCTGGAAAGCCAAGTCCAACATCAGCGCAACATGTTTTAGAAGACCTTAATGGTAGAATCGATGCTGTCTTGGATGCTGGACCGACCTTTATTGGCTTGGAATCCACAGTTTTGGATTTAACTCTAGATCCTCCACAGATTCTGCGACCAGGTGGAACACCATATGAAATGTTAAAAGAAGTTCTTGGTAATGTGGAGCTTAACCCAGTTGCAGTTGCTGATAGCGCTTTACCAGTTGAGGAGGCACGTTCTCCTGGCGTTAAGCATAAGCATTATGCTCCAAATGCGGATGTGATTGTTGTCGAGGGTGAAATCGCTGCTGTTGTAAGCAAAATAAATGAATTAATTAATTTCTATATGCAAAATAATAAGCGGGTTGGCGTTCTCGCAACAGACGAAACATCAAGTCATTACAAGGCTGATGTAGTGAAATCTCTTGGAAGCCGAAATGATTTAGTTATTGTTGCAAGAAACTTGTTCAAGCTTTTAAGAGAGTTTGATTCAGAAAAAGTCGACATTATAATTGCAGAAAGTGTGCCGCTTGAAAGACTTGGCTTAGCAATTATGAACAGGTTACGCAAAGCTTCTGGTTATAACATAATCAAGGTTTGAACATTATAGGTTCTATCCTTTTAGCGTAAAAGAGAGGAATTATTGATTATGTGAGCAGATTTATGTTTGCTATTTTTGTGTTTTTCAGGTGTTTTTCTGCAGCTTTTTGGCATTCTATCGCTTGTTTTTTGCTTGTTCTGGGCAAATCATTCATCATGTAGCATGGATAAAAAGCCAACAATGTATATGGAATATACGGGTCTATTTTGCTTATGAATTTGGCTATATTCTCCACTTCTTCAGCATCAATATAGCTTGGAACAAGCAATGTGCTAACAGAAAGCATTGGAGTTTCTTTCCTTTTTGGATAGAATTTTTCTCCTATCATTTTGAAATTAGCTAATGTAGGCTTGTTTGAAACTCCGCATAAAGCGATGTTTAATGCTTCGCTCCATGTTTTTAAATCGAATTTTATGTTGCCTCCACTTTCAAGAGCGTATTCAGCTGCTTTTTCAGCGAATTTTCGGTTCATGTAACCATTAGTTTCCCAGCAAATTCGAAGGATACGATTCTCAGTTTTCGCTTTGTGTAGTGCAAGTCGACTAGTTTCAAGGCTGTGAGGCATTTGAGGTGATGGATCGCCGCCAAAATAACATATGCATGAAACATGCTTCTCATCTGCTTTAGATGCTAATGCTTCTGCGCTCATCACTGGCTCGTGCTTAGCAGAAAAGTTGCGGTAATGCCAGTTCTGACAGAATAGGCAGTCATAACTGCAAGCGCCATAGAAAACCGCAAGATTTGAAAAGCCATGTTCGGCTGATGGCTTATTAGCATATTTCGGATAGCCCTTGCCTGTGCAGCCTGGGCAAAACCACCAACTGACGCAGTTTGTTGGCAAACCATCATAATACCACTCAAGAACACCTTTATCTGGTGTGCCGCCGAAACGAGTTAAACGTCCATTAAAATTCCAAACAAGTCCACAAAAACCACGATTTCCTGTGCCAATTATGCAATTGTTGGCACAGATTCCACACGGTATTCCATCAGCATCTTTTGGTGGTTCAGCTGGTAAACCAAAATCAGCATGGCTTTTGGCATGCGCTTGGCCACTAATCTTCAGAGCTTCTTCCGGCTTATCTCTTACACAATTTAAACATACACCTAATTTATCCGAAATTGTCTCAGCTTTTTTGCCGCAAACTAAACATTTTCCCATGATTCTAGCCACCACCAACAGGTGGGATTATAGCTAAAACATCGCCATCTGAGAGTTCTGTGTCCAGTCCCTTAAGTGTTGATGCACTTTGCCCATTAATCAAAAACTGCAAAAAGCCTTTAACATTGCCACTCCTAGGATCATAAACGTACTCTGCAAACTCTTTTCCATAATGCCTCTTCAACCTTTCAAGAACCTTATTCACTGTTACAGTTTCATTGTCTGGAAATTCAAGAGCTTCCTCTTTTTTTCCAACGATTTCCCTTAGGCTTGTGAAGAACCGGACTGAAATCAGCAATGTACAAACACCAATATCAAAAATTCTCAAACCGAAATTTAAATCATTGTGCATCATATCATTATTTAGATAAGTCAAAGTAAAAGTTTATATTTCTGTGCTTTTTGCTTATTCCCGATAGTTGAAAAATAAGGTTTTAATGTTGAATGGAGGGTTTGTATGGCTTACCTAACAACTACAGCATCAGGACAACCAGTCTTAATACTTAAGGAAGGAACAAGTCGAAGCAGAGGCAAGGAAGCTCAAAGAAACAACATAATGGCAGCCCGCACAATAAGCGAGGTTCTGAAGAGCACATTGGGTCCACGTGGCATGGATAAAATGCTCATCGACAGTCTGGGCGATATAACAATAACAAATGACGGCGCCGCAATTCTGGATGAAATAGAGGTTGAGCATCCAACAGCCAAAATGATGGTTGAAATTGCAAAAACCCAAGATGACATGGTAGGGGATGGAACAACAACCGCAGTGGTTCTAGCAGGAGAATTACTGAAAAGAGCTGAAGAACTTTTAGACCAGAACATTCACCCAACAATACTCGTCAGCGGCTACCGCAAAGCAGCACAGAAAGCAATAGAAATCATAAACAAAATTGCAATACCCGTAAACATTGAAGATCGCGAAACGCTGAAAAAAGTTGCCCTAACATCAATGTCAAGCAAAGCCGTTGGCTCAGCCAGAGAACACTTGGCAGAAATTGCAATAGACGCTGTGAAGCAGATAGCAGAAAAACGTGGAGACAGAATGATTGCAGACATTGACAACATCCAAATAACAAAGAAAACAGGAAAAAGCCTTCTTGAATCACAGCTTGTCAAAGGATTAATAATAGACAAGGA
>CAZAXN010000017.1:0-12824 GCA_964489195.1 uncultured Candidatus Bathyarchaeia archaeon | reverse complement strand
CAACGCAATCGAGAATTTAACTACACAAAGTGACCGTAAGCGCCGGGAGTGGGATTTGAACCCACGCGGCCCCGAGAGGCCACAGGCTATTAGGCAATTGTGTCTCCAGGCCTGCTCCCTACCTGACTAGGAGACCCCGGCTTTTATGCTGTGTTGTTATTATTAGGTTTTTAAGTAGATTAAAAACTTGTTGAAGTGGAATAGCTTAATATTTCGCTTTAGAAAGTTTTTTGTTGAGTGGTTGATTGATATGAGGCTGAGCAGGAAATATTCAATGGTTATGTTTAGTGCTTTTATGTCTGTTGCCATGTCTTTCACGATGTCTTTGACTATGACAATCATGAATTTGGGGTTGGCTTCAAATTTCTTTCTGATGTGGATGTGGGCATTTTTCATAGGTTTTATTGTGGCTTTTCCAACTTCCTTGGCGGTGATGCCCTTGGTAAGAAAATTGGTGAATAAGATAGTTGAAGAATAATCTGCGGATTAATGTTTTTCTGAAATTAAAACACGATAACCACTCTTTCTTGCTAGAATATCCACATTTCCAAATGCGTTTCCCATCATATCGCATAGTCTTTTGCCTCCAATCTTAGATTTCAAAACAATCTGGAACGAAGCATTGTTTGCCATGTGCTCTGGTGCGCCTGCGATTATGGCTTTAACAGTTTCTATTCCAGCACTTACAGGTGGATTTGAAAGTATGCAGTTGAAAGTGAAGTCTTTAACAGAGTCATATAAGCAGCTACGCTTCACTATAACTTTTTGAACATTATTTATCTTGGCATTTTTTCTTGCAAGCCTAACAGCCCTCTCATTAACATCAACCATTACCACATGCAAATTTGGATTAAGAACTGCAGCAGCTATTCCTACAGCTCCATAACCGCATCCCATATCTAAAATATAGCCTCCTTGAGGAAGAATCATAGATTCAATTAGAAGTCTTGTGCCCAAGTCTACATGTTTTTTGGAGAAAACGCCAGAAGCAGTTAAAAATTGAAATTGCACTCCGCGAAAGTGTGTGTAGATCATTCTGAGCTGCATTTTAGACTTAGGATGCACTGTAAAATAATGGTTTGAAAAAGACACTTTATGTTTCTCCACTTTTCCAAGCCTTAGGGTAGGTTCCCCTAGGCATGAGTACCCGCTCAGTTTTTGCTACGATTCCATGCTCCATTTGCATAATATCATCTGTAGAACAGGCAGCTCTCGCCAAAGCTACAGCTTCCCCTTTCAATGTGAAAAAAGCAATCAGGGAATTTTCGTTTATTCCAGTTTCAAGAGATAAAACGCCTGGTGCAGTCAAGTTTGCTCCATGACATATGGCGTCTACAGCAGAGTCTCTTATGTAAATTTTAGGAATTAAAGCAAGTGCGTTTTCCATTGGCTGTATTAATTTTTTTATTATCGCATCATCTTTCTGTTGTTGCCACTCCATAAACCAGTAAGCGACATCATGTAAGGTTACAATGTTTCCGTTCTCAACAAAAGGTCCAGCTCTTGTTCTGCGAAGCTCCTGCATGTGCGCTCCGCATCCGAGAATTTCGCCAACGTCATAGCAGAGTTTCCGGATGTAAGTTCCACCTTCACATCCAACCTTAAAAAGAACATTACGCCCTTCCATTTCAAGAAAATCTATGTAATAGATTTTTCTTGTTCGAAGTTGACGCTTAACAGAAGCCCGCAACGGTGGACGTTGATAAATGGTGTCCTCAAACTCTTTTAAGACTTCGGTGACTCGCTTTTCTGACGCTTCCCCATGAAGCTTCATTACGCAAACATACTCTTTACCACTATAGAGTAAAGCTTGGACAATCTTTGTAGATTCCTCTAGGGTAATTGGCAAAACGCCAGTCACTTTGGGATTTCTCTGGTTTAAGCCTCTAGAGTCCCGCCGTGACCGACCTGCTGAAGCTTGAGGATGCGCTTGACCCAAGCGGCAACTTCGTGGCTTGTCGGACCTGCTGGTTTGTCAAGGTTGATGACGCCATATCGCATGTACTCTTCGGCTGTTCTTTCCTCTGGTTTACGTCCATAACGGAAATTTGCTTTTCCCTCTGCCTTCACAAGGATTTTACGTGCAATTTCCCATGGAGCAATACTTCTAGGCATATGCAAATACTACGCTCCTATAAGGTAGAAAAAGGTTTAGAAGTATAAGAGTTTAAACCCGTACTTCTGCGTTTAAATCCCAAACGCCTCAAATTTTTTGGATCTTACGAAAACATGGATGCCGTGGATCTTTGACTGCGGGTAAAGTCCATCTGCTTTATCGACGATCTGCCATAAGCCTCGGCTGCCCCTGCAACATCGATTATGTTGATTAATAGGTCCCGGTTAACATATCGCGCGCGGCTAAGTCAGTCAGCAACTGGGAACTGCCACATATGCACAAATTTTCCTGCATACGCAATAACTGTTTTTAAATCCACATCGTGCGCTTAAGAGAAGCCATACAGTGCCTACCCCCTCCCCCCTATTTCCTCATAGAATAAGTTACAGGGTACGACTGAAAAAGATGGAGTTGCGGGAGATGTCTCCACAACTATCCTTTAAGAGTCTAAACTTAAACTAATGCTGGTTTAACCTTTTGAGCCATTTCTTCAAGCTTACCTGCAGCTTTAAGCACTTCGACAACTTCTTCATCTGATGCTCCGCGTTCAATTTCGATTTTGTCTTGGAATGGTTCAATATGGTTAATGTTTACCCTTCGCCTTTTTACACCAGTCACAGTTTTTGGACCAGTAATCAAAATGAAACTTTTGTCCATGACATCAACAATGACGCATTTTCTTCCTGCTTCTCGACCAGTCAGTTTTACGCAGATTCTTCCTACTTCTATTGCTGGCACATTTATGCCTCCTTTAGAATAGTATTAGATAACCTTCATTAGGACATATTTATAAGTTCACTGCAATTATGCCTTAACTCATGAATTGTTCAACAATGTTGTAGAGTATGCTTGTTCCGAACACTAGGTTTTGAATTGAGATGCGCTCGTCTATGCCATGAATTGTTTTAAGGATTTCTCCATAAGGCATGTCAGCATGCATCGGCTGAAAACCATAGCATATGCTTCCAATCTTTCTGAAAAATCGTGAGTCAGTTCCGCCAGTAAGCAGAATTGGCGCTACAGAACAGTTAGGTTCAAACTCCTTCAAAGTGTGTATCATAGTTTCATAAAGAGGTGTTTCTGCAGTAGATTCAGATGGCTCGTTAGCTTGAATTGTTTCAAACTCTAACTTTTCTAGGTCAACATCCTTAAGCAAATCTTTAATCTCATTCATAGCTTGTTCAGGAGTTTGACTAGGCAAGATTCTGCAGTCAAAAACTGCTTCACATTCGGATGGAATTATGTTCTCCTTCATTCCCCCATGAATTATTGTAGGTGTAATAGTCATTCTAAGCATTGCTCGAACTTCTTCAGCCATTGCTTGGTCTGTTTGGGCTAGCATGTCTAAAATTTGGTCGCTCATTTCTGGGTTTGCAAACAAGAGTGCCACACCTTCTTGCAGAACCTTGTTTTCTTTTGAAACTTCGCCTAAATACTGTTTCACAGTGGGCACAAGCATCATTTTTGCTCGATGATTTCCAAGCTTTTCCACAACTTGATTCATACGCAGAATGGCATTGTCTGCTGCGCCTGGAATTGAACCATGTCCTGGTTTGCCTTTAGCCTTAACTTTGAACCACAATATTCCCTTCTCTGCAGTTTGAATCGTGAAAACATTTTTACCATTGATGGGTATTGCCCTGCCTCCCCCCTCATTTATGACGTAGTATGCTTGAACTTTTTCTGGATGATTCTTCACCAACCAACCTGCACCTGCCTCTCCTCCTTTCTCTTCGTCTGCTGTTGCAGCCAGTATGACATCGCCTCTAAGCTTAACATTGTTTCTTCTTAAGAGTTTCATAACCATGACTTCCATAGCTGTCATACACTTCATGTCTAATGCACCCCTCCCCCAAACGAAACCATCCTTGACTATGCCTCCAAAAGGGTCTACACTCCACTCTTTCGGAGTTGCTGCAACCACATCCAAATGCGAAAGCAGAAGCAGATTTGGTTTTCCGCCTGTTCCTTTCAAACGTGTGACCATGCTGCCTCTTCCAGGTGCAGACTCAAAAAGTTCACATTTGAAGCCTTCTTTTCCCATGTTTTCAGCCAAGTATTTGGCTGCTTCAGTTTCGTTTCCAGGTGGATTTGTTGTGTTTATACGAATTAAATCACTTAGAAGGATAGTTACTTCCTCTTCTATTTCCTTTAATAGTCTTGCACTCATTTTGCAGTTCACCTTTTGTTCAGAATATGACGTTTATTTCACTTAAGAGTTTATTTTCGCTTAAATAGGGAATTACTATTTTATATAGAAAATTAGAGCATGCAAGAAGAGAAGCCTCAATGTCAAGCGAACAAGTGCAAATCCTCCCCAAACTGCGAAACTTCGATTTAGCCAAAAGCGTTGGCTTAATATCAGATACGCACATCCCTGTTAGAGCAAAAAGCATTCCAAAAGAAGTCTTCAAGATTTTCGAAAACGTGGATTTCATAGTGCATGCAGGAGATCTTGTGGAATTATCTGTTATTGACGAGTTGGAACAGCTTGCACCTGTTTTGGCTGTTTGTGGAAACATGGATGGACCAGAAATACGAGGGAAATTACCAAGACTTAATTCGGTCAAGATTTTTGATTGGAAAATTGGAGTCATGCATGACCCAGGAGCGCTTTTTGGAATGGGAAAAATGCGTGAAATCGTCGAGCAAAACGGTTTTGATGTACTTGTTTATGGACATACGCATAATTCCAGCATCAAATGGGAAGGAGAAATTCTGTTCATAAACCCTGGAAGCCCAACAAATCCTATTCCTCCCTTCATAATCAAGCCAAGTGTGGCTTTACTAAGAGTGACAAAGGAGAAGATAACACCAGAAATAATCCAAGTTTAGATCAATAGCTTAAACGAAAATTTCATTCAGCAATAATTCCAAAGAGGCGCTTATGCTCTTGCATCGTGTATTTATTCACACAATTCGAAAACCGTGATCCTTGAAATATCACTCACACGATAACTGTTTCTTGTTGAATCATTGAATAGTCCCCAACCGTCATTGCCAAAATCACTCAATGTCTGAACACGTAAGAATAAGAATCGAGAAACCGAGATTATTTGAATGTCTTAATTCACTTTAACGCATCTCTCTCCGATATGCATTAATGTCGTTTCATGAAATACTTTAAAAGCAATATCAGCAGAGCGTTTTGACTGCAATAAGTATTTGGAGGTTCATATTGATGGAGCATTGTAAAAATCCATGGAATAAAGAATGTAAGAATAATGACATTGAAGTTTACATCTTCTTCAGAGGAATAAGAGTGCCTATTTGTAGGCGATGTTGGAGTAGAATAGCTGATAAGGATTTGGAGTGGTGAAAAAAATGGAAAAATTCAGCATGAATACCGCAAAGTCTTTTCTTGGAAAAAACGTGAACTTGCACTTGAAAGATGGTTCAGTCATAGTAAATGTTCACTTTTCAGAAATTCTGCGAGACGAGTTTGACAAAGAATTCTTTGTAAGATGCACTCCATATAGAAAAGAAAACGAGTTTAGAATACCATTGAAAAGTATAGCATGGGCTGAACAGTTAAACTTGAACTTGATGCTCACCAACGATAAGAACTAGACGGTAACATGAAACAACACACTGGCGTATAAAGCCAAACAAGTGAAACATGTTTGTTGCGTTCAGAAATGCTTATCTTCTGGTCTGCACCTTCGAAAACGTAAGGCGATGAAGCTCGCCTTTAACCGCCCTTGTTTCAACATTTACAGGGGCTGATAGCTTCTACCAACATTCAAATTAAGCGAGTGGATGTTAGGTTGCACGAATTAGGGCGGTTCGCTTCTGATCTAGAGGAGAAACAGAAAAAGTTTACTAACTCGTTGTTGATTAAACGTGTTACTAATTACGTTGTAAATCGGCAAAATAGCGATGGAGGATACGCCTTTTGTCAAGGCACAGAATCCAATGCACAAGACACATACTATGGATTAGCAATTTTAAATTTGCTCAATGTCTCATTCTTCAACGTTGAAAAAACAGTTAACTGGTTGCACAATTTTGTTCCAAATAATCTTTATTCACACTATTATGTAGCTAAAGCCTTAAAACTTTGCGGTGAAAAACCTAACAAGACTCTTAAGGATTTTCTTCTTTCTCTCAAAAGTGTCAGAGGCGAATTCGGAACAGTTGATGTTTACGTCGAAGTTGCTTCAGAATTTCTTCTCACCTTCATGATCACCGAACTTGCCAACATTACTGGTGTGGAAATCAACCGAGAAAAGACGATAAATTGGTTATTGAGCTATAAGAATAGAGACGGCGGTTTTGGAGGACAGTGTCATTCAAATTTAAATGCGACCTATCATGCTATTGCCTCTCTCTTTAATCTCGATTATCCAATACAATCTCTAAAGGAAACCATTAAATTTGTTAGATCTTGCGAAAAAACATCGGGAGGATTTACAGTTGTACCCCGCAGTTCTGCTCAATACATGGAACACGTGTATTATGGTGTGTCAACTCTTAATCTAATGGGTGAAAGCTTAAAATATCCAGAAAAAACCACAAAATTTGTTTTGAAATGTCAAAACTCAAATGGTGGATTCGCAAGGTCTGATCTAGGCATATCCACTTTTGAGGACACTTTCTATGCGGTGAGTATACTTCAAACAATTAACAGATAATGATAGTGATCAAATGGATTTTGATTTAGCGTATTTTCGCCTTGCAAGAGCCATTAGAAACGGTAAAGAGTGCTTCCTCTGTACATTGGAAAATGAAATCGAAAGCAAATACATAGAAACATATCTTTCTGAACTCGTCATGGACGTTTCATCCAGACAGAAAATTATTGAAAGCAGGGGGTTTTGCAATAATCACTTCTACAAAATGCTTATTGCGGCAAGTAAGCCTGGAAGTTCTGATGGTCATGGAATAGCCTTGGTCAATGAAAGTATCATAGAAAAGCTCATGCAAGACCTGCAAAGACAAAAGGGCTATCACATTAACGATTTCGATAAACTACTCGCAACTGAACAGAAATGCCCAGTCTGTGTTCATCTCTCCGATTTTGCGAGAATGTATGCTGAGAAGCTCATTGAGATTTTATCTTCAAACAATGAAGAGTTTTTAGATCTTTTGAAAGCGTCAAAAGGCTTCTGCTTTCCTCACTTTATAGCATTGGTGTATACAGCAAAAGAAGTTATGCCCACTCAAAACCAAGAAATAATCAAAACTATAATAGAAATTGAAAAGAAGAATTTCTGTAGGCTGAACTCAGAATTAGCTGAGTACATCAAGAGCCAAAGTTACGAGTTTTCCGAAAAAGATCGATTGATTGTTGCAGATGCAGTTCCTAGAAGTGTTGAAAAAATAGTGGGAAGACGAGGAATGAAACTCGAAACCATAGAAAAAGCCAAACGGTGAAAGCATGTTTAATCGTGTTGCCAAAGAGAAAAAGAGTACATTAGTGACAATAGATGTTTTTCTTGACCACTCAATTTTCCATAAGTTCAAAGTATATGCAGATAAGAATAACCTAGATGACGCTGCCACTTTAGTGCAGGTGCTTGAACGTGGAATGGCTAATTATTGGCTTCAAGAATTCAAGCGTCTGAAACAAAACTATCTCCCAATGAAGAAACTGTTTGAAGAATATAAAAAAGATAATGAAGCATTTAAGGCAATTGAGAAGCAAAACGAGCAACTTAAGAAGATTTTAGAAGAAAAATATCAGCAGAATAAAATTGCTCATAAATCAGCGGATTTGCGGTGAAAACATGAAAATCAGCAAGAACAAGCTTAATAATAAGCAACATGTTCCGCAAAGGCGCAATAAGGATCTTATCACTGCTTTGGAAGCAATTGAAAGTCGAGAAAAGGCTCGTTTAAAGGTTGTTATCCCATATGAGACAGCTAAGAGATTAGAACAGTTTTTGAAAGAAAAGGGATTGCCGAAAAGGCAAGGTATTCCCATAATCATCGAGTATGGTCTTTCTGACGAAAGTGAAGAGGAGTTACAGAAGTTAAAGTCCGAAAAAGAGTCGCAAACGCATGATTTGTATGGAACATATTGCATAATGAAGTTTCGTGCCTATGAATATCTCATGGAAAACAAAGCCATAACCATGAGACTTTCTTTTATGCTGTCTGAGAATCGATCACTAAAGCACAGATTGAAAGAACAGGGCTTACAATCTTATGTCGCAGAGGATGAGTGGGATAAATGGGATGAAGCGAAGATGAACGAGTTTTTCCAAAAGTATGTTTTTATGGATCGGATTTGATTCTGACAAGAATTGAAGCATAATGGAAGAAAAGATTTTGAAAATCGTTTACATGAAGATAGCAAATACTCTTAAATAACTAGAGGCAAAATCTCTGAATAGTGATAAAATGCCCTGTACAGTCATAGTTGGAGCTTTCTGGGGAGATGAGGGGAAAGGAAAAATAGTTTCTTATCTCGCCTTGAAGGATAAGTTGGATATTTGCGTGAGAACAGGTTCAGTTAATGCAGCACACACAGTTTGGATGGAAGGCAAACGCTATGCCTTACACATGGTTCCAGCAGCTTTCGTTTATGAAAAATGCCGTTTATTGATAGGTGTTGGCGCGAATGTTCATGTTGCGAAATTTCTTGAAGAAGTTGAAGCGACAAACGTTAAAAATCGCATAGCCATAGATAGTCAAGCATCAATAATAGAAGAGAAGCATTCAATCCAAGATAAAACAAGTGCTCATTTAAAGGGACTGGGCACAACAGGATGGGGGATAGGACCAGCTATTGAAGAACGTGTTCGCAGAACAGCAAAACTTGCAAAAGACATCCCAGAATTACAACCATACTTGACGGAGGTTTCAAAAGAAGTTAACGAGGCCATAGATGCGGGCGAAAAAGTGTTATTAGAAGGAACACAAGGCTTAATGCTTTCACTTTTTCATGGAACATATCCCTATGTTACAGGAAGAGATACAAGCGCGTCAGCAATATGCTCAGAAGCAGGAGTGGGACCAACAAAAGTTGACGATGTCATGATCGTTTTTAAGGCATTTATGACAAGGGTAGGTGCAGGTCCTTTACCAGGGGAATTGGCTAAGGAAGAGGCTATTAAGCGCGGATGGTTTGAAACAGCCGCAGGAACTGGCCGAGACAGACGCTCTGCCCCATTCAATTTTGAACTAGCAAAAAAGGCTGTGGTGATAAATGGTGCAACACAAGCGACAGTTACCAAGCTTGATGTATTATATCCGGAATGTAAAGGTGCAGGAACATTTGAGGATCTATCTAAGGATGCAAAGCAGTTCATAAAGGAAATTGAAAGGCAAACCAAAATTCCAGTTGTGTTGATTGGAACAGGACCTGAAGCGCTTGACATAATCGACCGAAGAAAATAGTGTCTAATGAAAAATTGCATGTCAGAAAATAAGTTTACAAGACGGAAAAATATAATATTATTGCCAATTTCAGAATTGAAAACTAAACAATCATAGAATGATCTAACATGACTGAAAAGGGCTATTTGAGGATCCTCAAATGGAGCTTTCCGTTCGGAATATTAACCAGAGATTTAAAACTGATTTTCGCATCAAACCTCATAGGATCTTTCGGGGATGGACTTTACTCTTACCTGTTACCCTATTACATAGCAGAAAGTCTTAACGCTACTTCTGTGGAAATTGGCATACTCTATGCAGTTGTAAGTTTAGTTGCAGCCTTAACATTATTTCTCGCAGGAATGTTTGCAGACAAATATGACCGCAAAAAAATAATGATAGCAGGTTGGATAGCATGGATGCCTGTGCCACTTATTTTTTCTTTCGCAAGAAACTGGCTTCAAATGTTGCCAGGAATGATACTGTGGGGTTTTTGGCTTGGTGGACCAACAAGCACAGCTTACATAGTGACAACCGCAGACAAAAACAGATTAACCTTAACCTTCACTGTAATGTCAGCTGCATGGTCTTTCGGCTACCTTTTCTCTCCAGCCTTAGGCGGCTTTTTAGCGGAAACCATTGGAATGCAATTTGTCCTTTCTCTCGCCTTCCTTTTTTATACGATAGCCACGTTCGTGCTCGTTTTCATCAGCAGCCAAAGGGCTAGGGAATCTGAACAAACAACTTCGAAAGAAAATCATCATCTTTTGAAGCTTTTGCGAGATAAAAAGTTGATTAAATTTTCAGTGTTTTTTGCTTCGCTAATGTTCTTTCTAATGATGTTTCGCCCCTTCGTTCCCAAGTTTCTCGCAGACAAGTATCAATATGGCGATTTTGAAATAGGAATTTTAGGTTCAATCTTATTCTTTGGCTCGGCAGTTTTGGGAATACTATTAGGTAAGCTTGGAGACAAACGAAAAAAATCATATGCTTTATCAACTTCACTAATGCTATGCAGCCTTTCGCTTGCCCTTCTCCTTTTATCTGGTAACTTCTACATCTTAATAATCACATTTTTCATAACTGGAGGCTCCTACATAACATGGTCATTAATGAGTGCAATAATAGGTCCAACAGCTCCGGAATCAATTAGAGCCAAATGGATAGCCATTCCACAAACAATTGCAATGTTCAGCTCTTTCATAGCGCCCTATATTGGAGGCATTCTATACTCTGCATCAGAATATTACCCCTTTATAATAGCAATAGTCGCAACATTAGCGCTAGCGTTATTTACATTCCATGGGCTGCTGGATTAGCCCAGTTGAAGGAAAAGACGAAGCAACGTTAAGGTCTTACGCCAAGTTTTAGCGCGATATTGATTTGATGTGAAAAATCATTATTGCGAACGACACTTAACTGTATTGTTTCTCCTGGACTTTTGTATCTCTCCAAATAAATAAGCAAATCTTCAGGTCTTATCACGGACACTTCGTCCACTTTTATAATTATGTCGTCAGGAAGCAAACCAGCATCTTTAGCTGGTCCAGTATCATTGATAGAGCGGATTAGTAATCCGCCAACATAGTTAGAATCGTATGTTATACCCATCCACGGATGATGATACTCTCCTGTATTAATCAGCGATTTTACAACTCGATGTATGATTATTGAAGGAATTGCATAGCCTATGCCTATAAAACCCGTGACATTTCCAGCTGTTTCAATGGCAAATGTTACGCCAACTACAAAGCCCAAACCATTAAGCAAGGGTCCACCAGAATTGCCTGGGTTAACAGCGGCATCAAATTGAATTAAATCCACTATTGCATAATTTCCATAAGGTTCAGGAACCCCCAGATCACCTAGCCGCAAAACTCTTCCTGTCTGGCTTACAATACCAGCTGTCATAGAACCGCTTAGACCGAATGGGTTTCCAATAGCATAGACGGATTCGCCAACCATTAGCTGAGTAGAATTTCCGATAATCAATGGCTGTGATTGCGCAGGTAATGAATCCACTTTTATCACGGCTAAGTCGCTATAAATGTCCCTTCCTACAAGATTTGCTTGAAAAGTTGATCCGTTGGAAAACGAAACACTTATCGTGGCTCTTTCTGTTGCGGCTGCTTCTACAACATGATTGTTGGTAACGATATAGCCTCCAGGATTGCTGTATTGATAAACGAAACCTGAACCCTCAACACGAGAACCATCAGAAAGTCTACATGAGATCAGCACTACGGAATCTTTTGTTTTATTATAGATTTTCACTGCTGTTAGATTTGTTACTTGATTTTGATGTAAAGATTCAATTAGGTTTTGAAGCTGCTGCATTTTGCTCGAAACTGTTGCATAGTCAGCTCTTAAAGCGTTAATAGTGTCTTTTAAATCCAAGTATACAAATGCAAAGCTTGCACCTATCGCAAAACATACTAAAACCATTATTGCAAAAAATTTTCTATCAACTGCAATTCCTGAAACCGTTCCCATTAATTGCCCCTCTAGATCCTTATTTCTCGTTTTACCATTAACAAAGACTTCAATAAAAACTTATCAAACATTGATTATCCGTTGCCTCATTCACATGTCCAAACTGTTCAAATGCTACGATGCTTATGAGTCTAATGGTAACATTAGTTCATTTCCTCAATTAGCTTCTTTACTTTTCTTTCAATTTCGTCCCTAATCTCTCTAACTTTCTCTATCGGCTTGTCTTTCGGATCTTCAATTCCCCAATCTATAACCTTGTTAAGGAACGTGGCAGGACAGAACCCTTGAGCACTGCATCCCATAACAATTATCATATCCGCTTCCCGAACCATCTCGTTCGCAATAAGCTTTGGCTTTTTGGCTGACAAGTCAATTCCTTTTTCTCTCATGACTTGAATAATAACAGGATTGACTTCTTTTGCAGGCATGGTTCCAGCACTTTCAGCTTCGACTTTTCCTCTGCCATATTTTTTTGCGAAAGCTACAGCCATCTGGCTTCTGCCCGCATTCTCAACACAAACAAAAAGAACTTTTTGCATTCCTTTTTTCCTCTCATTGTTCTTAAGAGAATCGTTGAGCTAAGAACTTTTCGTGAAGCTTCACAGAACTCACAAGGAAGACAGACATGAATGCTGCAAGAACGGCTAAATCGATTGGAACAGGGTAATAGCTTATGCCGTTGATCGCGTATCTTGCCAAGTCCGTGAAATATGTCAGTGGTGAAAGAGATGCTGCTATTTTTGCCCACTCAGGCAATTGCTCAATAGGCACAAAAACACCGCTGATGAAGACCAATGGAAATTTGATCAATGACGAGAGCATCATGACTGTTGCAGGTATATCCGTGGGCGGGTAGACCGATAACAAAACGCTTAGAGATGCAAAACAGAAT
>CAZAXN010000016.1:0-13955 GCA_964489195.1 uncultured Candidatus Bathyarchaeia archaeon | reverse complement strand
TTATAAAGTGTGAGCAACTGTATGCTTGTTGGAGATATTATAAATGAAGGCTTGGTTGGATGTGGCACTTTTGCGTTGTCCAAAATGTGGACGTTACTACGCTGATGCTTCTTGGTATATTGTAGAAATGGAATCAGACATTGAATGTGGAAGTTGCGGAGTAGAGTTTAACAGCAAGAAAAACGCAATGGATCGTGCACTATTAGAGTTCGAAATAGCTGAAAATGGAAAAATGCAAAAGGTGAAAATTGCTAAACACTTAAAACTAGAAGCGACGTACTAAAGTGAACTTCTTACCGAAGCATAGTTACCAATAAGGAAAAATGAACGAAGCAACCTCTTCACTTGTGCTTGCAAGGTGCTAGTTTCTCTATGGGAACATATTTCTCTTTTATGTTAGACCTCTGCAGAACTTCATTCCAAAGTTCCAATCCCTTCTTTGTCCTCCATCTTGCTGGTGCAGGCAAGCCTAAAATGGCAAGTTCATCATGGATTTTGATTTTTTCCGCTGTTATGCATTTGCCAGTTTTTAGACTTACTGGTGTAATGATGTCTGGAGCAATTGCAATAGGTCTACCATTTTTGTAAGCGATTAAAACTTCATTTTTGGCTTTAAATTCCAATATACTTCCTGCATATTCTTTTGTTCCGCGAAGTTTTATGTTTGTGAAAGTGAATCCAGCTTCTGTTTTGCGTTCAACATTTTCAACAATCCCTTCTGAAAGTTTGAATCCGCATGTTTCTTTCAAAACGGCTTCTATTGGTTTTTTAGCTGTCCTTAGCAGTTTTCCAATTCCTATTGACTTTGACAAACTATGCTGAATAGGCGACGTTTTAACTTGAGCACCAGTAAGAATTCTTCTTGCTGTGTAGGCGCTATGGTTCCATTCTGCCGCAAGAACGCGGGCAATTCGTTCTGTTGCTTTAGCGTTAAATGTTTTCTTCACTATGACAACATTTTTTGCATGCAAATCGGCAACAACCATAGGAGTTAAAGGGATATTGTCAATTGTATACACTTTTAGATGAACTTCTGGAACAGATCTGCCAGCTCCGTCAGCGTCGACGATCGGAATGCCACTTCGTGCCGCAACATCTGCAGCTGCTAAAGTGTTAAAACCACCAAGCTCCACTGGAATCGTTGCAAAAGCAGAAAAACCCACATATTCCTGTAAAGTCTCCAAAGTTCTAACCGCAGCATCAGAATCATACTCTATCACTGTTGTTGCACCGACACATGCAAAATTCACAACTTTTGCTTCATCTGGCACTTCTGAAGGATCTACAAGTTTCAGTGTGTGTTTTTGAGAAAAAAGGGCATCCATTATTTTATATCCAGCTTCTAAACTGCCTCCACCACCTGCAGAAAAAATTGCAGCTCCATTCACCAAGTCCATTAAATCTTGGCGGTTTAATGTTTTCAGGTTTGAAGCCTCCGCTACTATTTGAAGATTTATTATTAAGTAAGCCTTAAAATCCTTAACACCATAATTTGAAGGGATAAAATTGACAAATGAAACTAAAGGGTCTGACAAATTTGCAATAATCAACGAGTTAGCACGCAGAAGAGGCTTTTTTTGGCAATCATACGAGATATATGGGGGCGCTGCAGGCTTCGCAACTTATGGTCCTTATGGCGCAAAACTGAAGCAGAACATTGAACGTAAATTTCGAGAATTTTTCATAAATAAACTTGGAATTTTAGAGATTGAATCTCCTATCATTGCTCCAGACAAGGTTTTCGAAGCTTCTGGGCATGTTGACCACTTCAAAGAGCCTATGGTTGAATGCTTAAAATGCAAGAAAAAATTCAGGGCTGATCATCTACTTGAAGAGTTTGCAAAAATCAGTGAATCTGAAGCGGAAAAACTTGGCTCAAAAAAATTGTGGGAAGCCATTAAAAAGCATAAGATTCATTGCCCAGACTGTGGTGGCAACTTTAGCGAACCCAAAATGTTTTTGACAATGTTTAAAACAACTATAGGTCCGTACTCCAAGTCTGTTGGGTATGGAAGACCTGAAGCGGCACAGGGCATATTTGTAGAATTTAGGCGTTTATATGAAATGGGACGAGAGAAATTTCCTTTTGGTGTGTTGCAAATAGGTCACGCTTTGAGGAATGAGATTTCGCCGAGGCAAGGTCTAATAAGATTGAGAGAATTTACGATCATGGATTTGGAATTCTTTTTTGATCCAGAAAATCCTAACTGCTTTCTCCTTAAAGATGTTGAAAATGAGAAGCTGCAGCTTGTTCTAGCTGAAAACAGATTGAAAGGAGCTGAAGAGATTACTGAGGTTAGTGTAAAAGAAAGTTTGAGTAGGCGCTACATTAAAGCTGAGTGGCAAGCAGTTTTCATGGCTTATGCCAAAAAATTACTGATAGAATTGGGTGTTCCAGCTGAAAAACAGCGCTTTATAGAGAAACTCCCTTGGGAAAAAGCGCATTACTCTCTTCAAAGCTTTGACCAACAATTTTATGATAAGCGTTGGGGTTGGACAGAAGTTTCTGGTCATGCTTACCGAGCAGACTACGATTTGAAGCAGCATATGGCATTTAGCGGCGAAGACATGCGAGTTTACAAGGAATATGAAAAACCCATGGAACGGGAACAGCTCGTCATAAAACCTATCATGGCTAAACTCGGACCAATCTTTAAAAAAGAAGCCGCAAAAGTTGCGGAAATGCTTTCAAAAGCTGATCCTGATGAAATTCAAACTGCTATGAAGAAATATGGCTATTGCATTATCGGAAAGTACAAGATTCTGTCAGAGCATGTGGAAATTAACCATCAAAAAATTATGGAACGTGGAAAACATTTCATTCCGCATGTTGTCGAACCCAGTTTCGGTTCAGATAGACTTGTTTATGTGGCTTTGGAATATGCCTATCGCATTAAAGATAACAGGGCAATGCTAAGCTTCCCGCGAGACGTTGCACCTGTGCAAGTTGGCGTTTATCCTCTCGTTAGCAAGGATGCACTCCCAGAAAAAGCATTAGAATTGCATAAGATATTGCTTAATGAAGGCTTTACGGCTGAGTATGATGAGGCTGGTTCAATTGGTAGACGCTATGCAAGGGCGGATGAAATTGGCATACCATTAGGTATAACAGTGGATTATAAAACTCTTGAGGATAATACTGTCACAATTCGGGACCGTGACTCATGGAAGCAGGTTAGAACCCTGATTGAAGATTTGCCTGAGCTTTTGCGCAAATATTTCAAATGGAAAATTAATTTTGATGATTTAGGCAGGTCTGTTAAAAGTTGATTTTTTCGCTAACTTTTTTAATACTTCCGCATATTTAATGCTGAGAAAACAGCCCTATTGTGTGGCGGGGAAAAAGTTTGGTGCTTCCAGCAGAAACTGAAGAGCGTGTAAAACGAAGAGCCTTAAACGTTTGCCAAGACCATCTTAGAAAGGTGTTAGAGTTAACTAGAAAGGTTCCTCAGATTGTAGATTGCTTCATAAGAAACGACAAAGAAAAAGCCAAACAGCTTTTCACTGAAATAAGAAGCGCTGAAGACGAAGTTGACAAGGCTAGACGACTGGTTTCGCAGGAACTTGCGGAAATAGGCGCTATTTTGCTAAGCAGAGAAGACTTCTTAAGGTTTACAAACTTGACAAGTGAAATTGCAGACTTTTCTGAAGGGATAGCGTTCCGTTTAGTTGAAATTATGGAGCACAACTGGAATGTTGTAATGGATATAAAAAAAGATCTGCTGAAACTTTCAGAAACCGTTTTTGATGCTGTACTTAAGCTTAGAGAAACTACAATGGTGCTTAGCTATGGTTCAACTAAAGTTATGGAAAAGGCAAAGGATGTTGAAGTTGCTGAGCGGGCAGTTGACGAAATTTATCGCGAACTTGAAATAAAATTGCTCAGCAGCAAAATTGAATTTCCAGCCTTGATTTTATTAAGGGATATTTTACAGCTCTTAGAAGATTCGGCAGACAAAGCAGAAGATGCCGCTGATGCTGCAAGAATTTTGTCTTTAATCATGTAGGCGAAAAACTTAATGCCTAAAAAAATCGAAGTGGAATTCATTGAAAACTTTCTTGTAGTATGGGATACAACAAAAGGTTCAGAACTCTATAAAATGGGCTTTTACGGAAAACCATTAGGCATTGCTAAGCCGAAGGTTCCTGAATTTAATGTCCCATTGATTTTGGATTTGATGGAAGGCCTATATCTGGCAGAAAAAAAGCGAATAACCATTTATGAGGGTTTGGAAAAAAAGAAAGTCAGTATAGGGAAGCTTAAGCAAAAAGCCAAACAATTATATGAAGAATTTAATGATAAATACGCAGTTTACCGAGATTTAAGAGACAATGGTCTGATTGTTACTCCTGGAATAAAGTTTGGATGTGATTTTGCCGTTTACAAGCATGGACCTGGCATTGAACATGCACCGTTTATGGTTTCTGTCAAAAGCGCCAAGTCCGAAATAACAGCAACTGAGATTGTTAAAGCTGGAAGACTTGCAACTACGGTGCGAAAAAGGTTCATAATAGCAATTCCAGGCATGGAAGAAGAAAAGACAAGGTACCTAATCTTCAAATGGTTTAAAGCATAAATGCTAATTGTTTTGCAAAATAATTTTTAGCAATTCCTCTTCCAGTGTAGGCTCTTGCGGGTTCTCAGTTATTCTTCCGATTTCTTTGCCTTCTTTGTCAAATATTATTATGAGCGGAATTTTCTCTACTTTAAAGGTTTTCACTTCCTGCGGTGAAGGTGGAATCCGCCATTTACCAGTTGGGCTTAATGGATCTTTCTTTAAGCCTCCAAAAATTCTAGTTTCCAAGTCAGTTGTTTCGGATATTAATGCTAATACTGGAATGTTTATTGTGCAGTCTTTACACCATTCTGCAGAAAAAGCAACAATCATGTATCTGCTTGCAAATTTTCTGAGTCGATGTGTCGCTTCTTTTTTCAATTGATACATTTGTTTTCGAATTAGGAACTTTTCCTTAAATGGCTGCTTTAGATTATTTATGTACTGATTTACAGGGACTGTTTTCTTCCTAATTTCTGCCAAGTTGTTATTCATTTTCAGCCTGGCATTAATGTTTGATTATGAAATTCTCCTCTTACATACTGGTGTGGATAGATTTTTGTAGCTGATAATTTGCAGCCTTCTGCTACTGTAACGTCATCAGCAACAACTGATACTTCATTTATTTTTGTCTGTTTTTTCAGGCTTGAATGAATTGTCACATGTCTTCCTATGATGCTTTCTTTTATTTCCGCTTTCTCCTCAATTATCACTCTATCCATAACAGCTGAATTTTCTAATACGACGCCTTCATCAATTTTCGTGTAATTGTCAATGCAAGAATTCACTATTCTTACGCCGTCACTTATTTTGCAGTGCCTTCCAATGAGAACGGCACCTTCAACTTCTATTTTGCCCTGCTCTATTTTTTTGATGATTTCTTTTCGTCTCTTCTGTGATTCAGAGCTTTCTCCTTGCACCCATATTTTTACTTCTTCGCTTATTCTTCCGCCAAAGTCTGTTAAAGAAGAGAATCGTCCATAAAGCATGTCATGCACGGCTTCTAAATAGCGTTTAGGAGTCCCCACATCATACCAGTTTCCCTTCAAAGCGTAACCATAAACTGGCCTGCCAGTTTTGATTACATATGGAATGAAGTCATAACCAAAATCTAAGCGATGCTTCTCTTTGATTATTTGTTTAACACCTTTTTCTCTGAAGATTTTCCTTATTTCAGGCGAAACCATGTATAAGCCAGTGTTAGCAAGATTTGATGGGGCCTCTTTAGGTGTTGGTTTTTCAACAAATCTGGCAATTCGCATTTCCTTATTTATGTCAGCAATACCATACCCTTCAACGTTTTCAACCTCTCGCAATGCTATGGTCATAACTGCTTCTTTCTTGCGATGAAATTCCACAAGCTCTTTCAAGTTGACATCAAAAATGTTGTCGCCTTGCACAGCAAAAACAGGGTCTCTGACATTGTAATATTCCATGTTAATCCTTGCAGAATCCGCACTGCCATAGTCATCCACATTAGGTTGATATTTTATATGAACACGCGGTCTTATTCCATATATCGCAGAAAACCCATACCCAGATTCAAAATAGTCATGTAAGTCCCTATAGTTTGTATAGCCCTTCACTCCAAAAATGAAGTTCTTAATGCCTTGACGGGCAAGAGACAATAAAGAAAACTCTATTAATGGTCTATTTAGCAAGCGTAGGCAAGCCTTACTGGTTTCTGCTGTAAGCGGAAACAAACGCTTCGCTTTTCCCCCGACAGGAATTATGACTCTTAATCTTTCTGGCGCATAATTATCGCGCAAAGTTTTCACCAACAAGCTATGCAATGACTAATTCTGTATTTAACATATTAAAGTTTTGAGACTAATCGTGAATTTTATAACTTCAATCAATACTCATAGTTATTGCAAGGCTTGAATAGTTTATGAGCAAAATAAGTGGATATGTTCGTTTGATGCGTCCGATAAATTGTTTAATGATGGGCTTTGCTGTGATAGTTGGAGCTGCACTTGCAAATCCACAATTTTCAAACGCCTCAGAACTGAATCTTCTTTATGGTTTTGTCACAGGCTATATGCTGACAGCAGCATCAATGACTATAAATGATTATTATGATAGGGAAATTGATGCTGTTAATGAGCCTAAGCGTCCAATTCCGAGCGGCTTAGTTGAGCCCAAAGAAGCTTTGATTTTTGCCTTAGTTCTTACGCTGACAGGTTTTGCGGCTGCGTATTTTACAAATATATTTTGCTTTGTGATAGCAATTATTGCATGGTTAATTTTCGTGACTTACACCACTATTGGGAAAAGAAGCGGATTACCAGGCAATTTCCTTGTAAGCACTTGCGTGACAATTCCTTTCATTTATGGTAGCTTCATCATTCCAGATGTCTACAGATCAAATGTGCTAATTTTTGCTTCAATTGTTTTTCTTGCCAATACTGGAAGAGAAATCACTAAAGGAATAGTGGATGTTGAAGGTGACAAGATAAAGGAAGTGAAGACGTTGGCTGTGCGTTTTGGAGGTAAAGTAGCCGCTGTAGTTGCCACATCATTTTACCTTTTTGCAGTATTATTAAGTCCAATCCCCCTATTTATGCAACTTGTTTCATTGTGGTTTATTCCCTTTGTGGCTGTAACAGATCTGGGACTTGTTGCCTCTTCATTTATGCTTCTTAGGGATTATTCAAGAGAGAATGCTAGAAAAATAAAGAGGATTGTTCTCTTATGGTTTATGCTTGGGCTGTTAGCATTTGTATTCGGAGCTTATGGGAAAGCTTATGTTTAACAATGAACTTTTTGCAAACGTAGTTCTAATGCTTCTATGTTATGCGTATATAATTCTCATAATAATTGTTTCAGGCGAAATGAGTAATGCATTGAATATTTCACGAAAATTTTCTCGCAAATTTTTGCATATAATGATTGGAAACTTGCCATTTATTATTCCCTTTTTCACAATACATGTCTTTCCTGTGCTTGTTGCTGCCCCATTTATTCTAATTACATTTTTTTCCTCACCATATACACCATTTAAAAGTTTTAGAAAATTGAAGGGACTCACTGATATAACAGAACAGGGGCATCATTTGGGACTTGTCTTCTATGCCGTTTCATACACTTTTTTAGCATTATTCTTTGCTTCCAAGCCTTATGTTGTTGCAGCGGGAATTTTGCCAATGGCTTACGGTGATGCATCTGCTTCAATAATAGGCGAGAAATATGGAAAGAGAAAATACAGGATTTTCGCAGATAAGAGCTTAGAAGGTTCAGTAACAATGTTTATTGCAAGTTTTCTTAGCTTCACGATTGGTTTAAGCTTCTTTTCTATGCTATACGCTTTTTCAATTTTCGACAAAATTCTTTCATCGCTTGTAGTTGCCATAATTGCAGCAATAGCTGAGGGGGTTTCACCCTTAGGATTTGACAATTTATCAGTTCCCTTCTTTTGTACATTAACATTCTTGCTTCTAGGTGGTGGCAACTGAACCATTGGCTTTCATAGTGATAGATGGGTTAGATGCTTCTGGAAAAAGCACTCAAGCATCAAATCTCTATAGAGATTTAACTAAGAAAGGAAAAACTGTTTTTCTGCGAATTCACCCATCTAATGATAATTTTTTCGGAATTAAAACCAAACACTTTCTTTATTTAAGAGGGAAAAGTGCACATTTTGCTTCCGCATTGTTTTATATGCTTGATGTCATCCGTTCAATTCTGCTGTATAGTTGGCGAAAATATGATTATGTGATTTTTGTCCGCTACTTGATGGGAACCGCCTATTTGCCATATCCACTGCATATTATAGCCTATTATTTTTTCGCTTTTACAGTTCCAACTTCTAATTTCATGTTTTTCCTCGACGTCAAACCTGAAGAAGCGTATAGAAGGATAAGGAAAGTACGAGAAAAGCGTGAAATGTTTGAAAACATTGAAGAATTAGAGAAAATTAGGTTTAAGGCGCTTTCTTTAGCACTTATGGGAAGGTGGAAGATAATAAATGCAAACAAGTCCATAAGCGAAACTGGAGAAGAAATCATTCAATCCTTACCACTTTGATTTCGCATTTGTTCTAAAAATTGGACTTATAAACCTCGCATCAGATGATAATATGCTGAAGTGTGCCATTCATTGGACATAGAAAATGAAGCTGAACTTGAGTATGCGCTTCGAGGCAAAGACTGGAAAGTTTATTGGCTTCTTTTAAAAAATGGTCGCCCTATGAGTGCACGAGAAGTGCAAAAAACATTACACTTCAGTAGCCCAAGTGTGGCACAACATCATCTTGAACAATTGCGACAATTAGGCTTGGTACAGAAACATGAAGTTGGGGGAAATTACTCTTTAATCGGTGAAGTCAAAATCGGCGTGCTCAGACACTTTGTCAAGTTGGGAAGGCTTATGTTTCCAAGATACTTTTTTTATGCTGTATTTTCCACGGTTTTCTATGCTCTTTACCTTATATTTCTCGTTCAAGAAGTTACAAGAGAAAACCTGTTCATAATAACCTTCGGCGCTATTGTCTCCATTATCTTTTGGTATGAAGCCGTTCGAGTATGGTCCTTGCGACCGTACTAACTTCTGGAACGACATGTTCCAAAGCTTAGCATGAAATACTACGAAAGCTTCAATTAATCTCGGTGATTAGTCTATGGAACGCAAAATTCGACAACAAACGCTCATTTATGGACTTGCTGCCATTCTGCTTGCCTCGGTTTTAGCCACGGTTATTCTTAACGTAAACCTAATCCAGCTTAAATATGCCCACTTTGCTCCTCCAGTCTCAGCACCTCAATTTCCATTGCTTTCAGCATTTCAATCAGAAGAAGAGCTAAAGAACTTCTTAAAAATGAACTCTAGAAACCATGACCCTTTCTGGATTTATGGACCTGTCGATATGGCATTAGCGCAAACTAAAGAAAGCTATGCTACTTCAGCTCCTTCATATTCAACTACAAATATACAAGTTGCTGGAGTAGACGAAGCAGACATAGTGAAAGTTAACGATAATGGCTACATATACACTTTGTCCGGCAATGCGGTTTATATTTTGAAGGCTTATCCTCCTGTACATGCAAAGATAGTTTCAAAAATAGGTTTAGAGGATCTGTATCCTATTGGACTCTTTGTCAATGGCGACAAATTGGTGGTTCTAGCGTCAAAATATTCTTTCCCGGCAATTTATGGTAGATATTATGTCGCTGACATCAAAACGTTCGTGAAAGTTTATGACATCAAAGTTCCTGAGAGCCCAACGCTATTGCGTGACCTCAGTTTTTCAGGTAGCTATTTCGATTCGAGAATGATTGGCAATTTCGTCTACTTCGTCGTCAGCGAAGCAGCTTACTTGATTAATGAAACGCTTCACCTTCCAGAAATCAATTCTGACGGGGAAGTCATGCAGATAGCCCCTGCTGAAATCCGCTACTACAACACGACTGAGGATTACTATCAGTATACAACATTTGTCGCGATTAACATGCAAAACATAACGCAGCCACCAGTTTATTTGACAATAATGCTCGGCGGCACGTGCAATATGTATGTCTCACTCAGAAACATATATGTGACGTTTCGAGATTGGAGCTGGGATGGCAACACTACTATCTATAGAATACGTGTACAGGGGAGCAACTTGACATGTGAAGCCAGAGGAACAGTGTCAGGACATGAACGCAACCAGTTCTCAATGGATGAGTACAGTGACTATTTCCGAATTGAGACAACGACATGGACACCGAACTGGGGTATTCAAACCAATCTATACGTGCTTGACATGAACCTAAGTGTTATTGGAAGGCTGGAAGGACTTGCACCTGGCGAAAACTTCCATTCCGCCAGATTTATGGGAAACAGAGCTTATTTTGTAACTTTCAAAAAAACTGACCCATTATTTGTGATAGACTTGAGCCAGCCAACCAAACCATCAGTTCTAGGAGAACTACATATCCCTGGATACTCGGATTATTTGCATCCTTATGATGAAACGCACTTGATCGGTATAGGCAAACATACTGTTGAAGCGGATGAAGGATACTTTGCATGGTATCAAGGAATAAAAATATCACTCTTCGACGTTACTGATGTAAAAAATCCAACACAAATAGCGAACTACACAATCGGCGATAGAGGAACAGACTCGCCAGTTTTAGAGGACCACAAGGCATTCTTATTTGACAAAGAGAAGAGTCTTCTAGTAATACCAGTTTCTGTTGCAAAGGTAGACGAAAGCAAATACCCAGAAGGGGTTCCACCATACATCAGTGGAGAAATAGTCTGGCAAGGTGCTTACGTTTTCAATATATCATTGGCTAAAGGTCTTCTGCCCATAGGGAACATTACTCACCTATCTGGTGGAATGAGTGTGTATGACACTAGTTACCATGTAAAAAGATCATTGTACATTGAGGACGTGCTTTACACGATTTCTGATAAGAAAATCAAAATGAACAGCCTAGAAGACCTGCACTTGATAAACGAAATTGAACTTCCCTAACTTTCCTTTTTCTTTGGTTCTATGTGAACAGTGACTACTGTTTCTGCAAATTTCTCCTTCAGTTTTTCTTCTATGTGAGAAGCAAGTTCGTGTGCATCTCTTATTGAGGGTCTGCCGCTGAAACTGCAATCTATGTTTATGTAGCGCTTTTTCTCAGCTATGTAAGTCACTATTTTTTTGACTTCAAAAGCTTGCTTATACCCCTTCATGGCTTTGTTAACGACTTCTTTTATTTCGCTTTCATCTAATGCCAAACCTTTCCGTAGTTCTGCGTTAAATGGTTCTATGTGGACAGTTATGTTATTAATGTCCCTTATGCTTTTGCTTACTTTTCGTTCAATTTTATCTGCTATCTCGTGAGATTTTTCGATAGGCATTGAAGGATCCACCTGAGCGTGCAATGTTATGTATAGTTTCCCATCCGTGCAAGTTACATCTATTTCATGAGCTTCCTTTACGCCTTCAACTTCTGTTGCTAACTTCTCAACAAGTTTTCGAGTTTGTCCTTCAGCTTCCAATGGTTCAACGTGAATTACGACATCCGCATTTCCTAAGGATTTTTTGATTTCTGTCTCTATTTTTGATGCTATTTCATGGGCTTCTTCAAGATTCATGTAATCCGGTACTTCTATTGTGGCTTCTATGAAAGTTTTATCTCCTGCTTTTCTTACTCTCATGTTCTTGCATTCATAGACTCCCTTAGTGCTGAGTATTTGTTCTCTGACCTTCATTGTCACATCCTTTGACACAGTATCACTTAACTCCATTCCACTACTCCAAACAAGTTTAACACTTAAGTAAACCAGCAAGACGCTTAGAATCATAGAAGCTAGGGCATCACCATTATCAAATCCTATTGTTGCCAAACCAAATCCAAGAAGCGCAATTACTGTTGAACTTAAATCTGCTAAGGCATGGTAAAACCCAGCTTTCATAGTGGTGCTTTCGCTTGCAATAGCCTTTCTGAAGATTCCAACTCTGAGAAAATCCACACAAAACGTGTAACCTATTGCAATGAAACCGACAAATCCGAATTCCAAGTTAATCTGCGCATTTTGTATAAATCTTAGCAATGCTTCGTACATTATTAGAACTCCAACACCAATTAGTGCAATTCCACCAATCATTCCACCTATTGACTCAAATTTTTCATGTCCATACATGTGTTCTTCATCAGGCGGTTTAAGAGAAGCATTTGTTGTAATTAGTAGCACAAGCATTGTTAAAGCATCAAGCAATGCGTGAGTTCCATCGCTTAATATTGCTAAACTGCCTACTAAAAGACCGATGAAGATTTCGACAAAAAATACACTTGTTATTGCTATTGTTGAAATTTTCAGGATTCTCAGCTTATACTTGCCTTTTTCTGTATTAACCATTATTTCTTCGCATACATTGCTAAGAATCATGGATTTAAGAATTATGTGAAATAAAAACGTTTAAAGCTAAATACTGCATCTCAATATTCTGGTGCTTAAAATTGCAAGGTGAACGCTTTAATTTTAGCTAAGCTCTTTCATCATCCTTTTGAATTTATAAGCTTCTATGCAATAGAATTCTGGAAGAAGGTGTGCGCTGATGAGCATCTGTGATATTTTGGATGGAAAACTCCTAGAAAAGGAAGTTGAAATAAAAGGCTGGTTAGTTACAAAACGCTCCAGCGGCGGCGTCCAATTCTTGATGGTGAGAGATGGAACGGGAACAATACAATCTACAGTTCACAAGGACGAAGTTGCCGAGAAAGTTTTTCAAGACTGTGATGAGCTAACGCAAGAGTCTTCCATCGTGATTAAAGGCATAGTCAAAGAAGACAGAAGGGCACCTGGAGGTTATGAGGTAAGGGTTAACGATTTACGGCTTGTCCATTTGGCAGAACAAGAATATCCAATAGCTAAGAAGAAAGACCATGGCATCGATTTTCTAATGGGATTTAGGCAATTGTGGATAAGAAGCCCAAGACAGACTGCCATACTGAAGGTGAGAGCTGAAGTCATAAAGGCATGCAGAGACTTCCTAGATGACGGGGGCTTTACATTGACTGATTCCCCAATTCTAACACCAGCAGCAGTGGAAGGAGTAGCAACTTTATTCGAAGTGCCATATTTTGGCGATAAGGCTTTTCTCACTCAAAGCGGGCAACTCTATGTTGAGGCTACAATTGCAGCGTTTGGCAAAGTTTACTGTTTCGGTCCAACTTTTAGGGCTGAAAGATCAAAAACCCGGCGTCATTTGACAGAATTTTGGATGGTCGAACCAGAGATGGCATTCTATAGTTTTGAAGACAATCTGAAACTTCAAGAAGAACTGGTAACCTACATAGTTCAGAAGATTTTGGAAAAAAGAAAAGGGGAATTAGAAACTTTAAAGCGTGACCTAAAGCCTCTAGAAAAAGTTCAGCCTCCCTTTGAAAGAATAAGCTATACGGAAGCCATAGACATGTTACAAAAGGCTAAATGCCCAATAGAATGGGGAGAAGACTTGGGAGCGCCACATGAAAGTTTTATCTCGCTGAAATTTGAAAAACCAGTTTTCGTCCATAGATATCCCGCAAAAGTAAAAGCATTCTACATGCAACCTGACCCAGAAAATCCAGAAGTGGCACTTTGCGCAGACCTAATGGCTCCAGAAGGCTATGGTGAAATCATAGGCGGAAGTGAAAGAATTCACGATTTAAAATTGCTTGAACAGAGAATCGAAGAGTTCGGTTTACCAAAAAAGGCGTATGAATGGTATTTAGACTTAAGACGATATGGTTCTGTGCCGCATTCTGGATTTGGGTTGGGAATTGAAAGAGTTGTGATGTGGATCTGCAAACTGAAGCATATTCGGGAAACAATTCCTTTTCCAAGGACAATAACGAGAATCTATCCTTGAAAGACTTCTCACCCATAATTTTTTTAGGAATGCTTAAAGGATATTAATACTATATACTGTAC
>CAZAXN010000015.1:0-27590 GCA_964489195.1 uncultured Candidatus Bathyarchaeia archaeon | reverse complement strand
GTTTTAATGTTATGTGTTTTGTCAAAATATAAGGTGTTGAAAATTTGGCTGTTGAAGGATTCTCGAGAAATAGACAACCAGTAGATGTGAAAGTGGCTGAATTAAACCCCTCTTCAAGATCCGTAAACGTAAAGGCAAAGGTTGTTTCAAAAAGCGAAGTTAGAAGCATAGCAACAGGAAGAGACGGAGCACCTCACAATGTTTGCGACGCTCTAGTAGGTGACGAGACAGGTTGCGTTTATTTAACACTATGGGACGACAACATTGAAAAAGTAAGCGAAGGCGACACAATAAACGTAGGAAACGGCTACGTAACCCTTTTCAGAGGCAACATGCGCCTGAACATTGGCAGATATGGCACATTAGAAGTTGCAAAAGAAGCATTAGCAGGAGAAGTTAATACAGAGAATAACCTTTCCACCAAAGTGTATGAACAAGAAAGACGCCCATTCAGAGGACGAGGTAGAAGAGACTTCGGCGGAAGAGAAAGAAGAGGCGGATACAGGCAGAGAAGATACTAGCGTGGGTTTCATCCTATAAAATAACCCCGCTCATTTTCTTCTAAGCACAGTCATTGGTCTATTAAATCTCGTTACTTTTTCTAGCGATTTTCTTAAGTCAAAAAATTGTTAAACCCAACATATAAACTCGAATTTTCCATTCTCTTCGATTAACCCTAATAACTTGGCGCGCGCTGGATATTTCGCACAATTTAGCTTTTAAGAAACAAAAGTCATTATTACAGTTCTTGATTCCAGATAAAAATTAAGACGCTACTTCTCAAGAAGTTTTACCTTAATCTTTACCGTAACCTTTAAAACTTCAACCCTAAAAAGCATCTCGACAAGAGGAGAGAATGACCATGTCTAAATCTAAAGAAGAAAGAAAACCAACAGTAGAAGAATTGTTAGCAAAAGCCAAAAAACCCGCAATGCTTGCTTCACCCATGCATAGATTTTACGAAGGCAAAGCTCAGATCATGCCAAAATGTGCAATAACAAGCCCAAAAGACTTTGCAATATGGTACACACCAGGTGTTGCCACACCATGCAAGGATATCCAAGCAAATAAGGACTTATCATTCGAACTTACAAACCGCTGGAACTACGTAGCCGTAGTATCAGATGGTACACGTGTTCTAGGCTTAGGCGACATAGGACCAGAAGCAGCCATGCCAGTGATGGAAGGCAAGGCTTTGCTGTTCAAGTACTTAGGCGGTGTAGACGCATTTCCCATATGCTTAAAAACCAAAGATCCTGATGAAATAGTTAGAGCATGTGAACTTATCGAACCGTCTTTTGGCGGAATAAACCTTGAAGACATAGAAAAGCCAAAATGCTTCTACGTTTTGGAAAAAGCCCGAGAACGCTTGCAAATACCAGTCTGGCATGATGACCAACAAGGAACAGCCACTGTAATACTAGCTGGCTTAATGAACGCTTTCAAGATAGTTGGCAAAAAACCCAAAGAAAGCCTCATAACTTTAGTAGGTGCTGGCTCAGCCAACCTAAGAACAGCCTATGTGCTAATACGATGGGGAATAAAACCTGGCAACATAATGCTTGTAGACACCAAAGGCATAATCTACCCAGGTAGAAAAGACATAAAAAAAGAGGAGGACCCATGGAAATATGAGTTATCCCAGAAAACAAATGCAGAAGGCAGAAGAGGCGACATACCAGAAGCCTTCAAGAATGTAGATGCAGTAGTAGCAGCGTCAAAACCCGGACCAGACACCATAAAGAAAGAATGGATTTCAACAATGACAGACGATTCAATAATTTTCGCTTGCGCAAACCCCATACCTGAAATATGGCCATGGGAAGCAAAGGAAGCAGGAGCCCGCATAGTAGCAACAGGCAGAAGCGACTTTCCTAATCAAGTTAACAACAGCTTAGGTTTTCCAGCCATATTCCGCGGCGTTTTAGATGTTAAGGCTAAAACAGTTACGGATGACATGTGCATCGCCGCAGCCCAAGAACTTGCAAAATTTGCTGAAGAGCGAGGAATGCATGATGATGACATCCTGCCAAGAATGGAAGAATGGGAAGTTTATCCACGAGAAGCAGTGGCATGCGCATTAAAATCTATCGAGCAAGGTGTAGCGAGGGTAAAGCTGAGTAAACAAGAGTTGTATGAAAGGGCTTCAGCAATAATTAAGAATGCTAGAGACTCTACACAATTATTAATGAAGCATGGACTGATAAAGCAACCACCGCCAGAAGAAAAACTGCTGAAATAGTTTAATAATCATGCATTTCAAACGAAGATAACCATTTACCAATTTTCCATTTTTTGTTTTAAAAGTGTAGAAAATTATTTAAACTATTCCATAGAACATAAAGGGTTAGGGAGAAAAATGAACATGCGGTCAGATTATGCCCTCTACGCAGTAGCAATAATATTTTTCATTCTAACAGCTATTGTACTTGCATACCAAGTAGAAATGACACCGCTGTGGACTATCACAACCACTGTGCTTGGACTCTTCTTCATAGGACTAGGCTACACACTGAGGCCTAAACCACAACAAATTCAAATTGAAGCCCCATCACATACCCCCCCAACACCTCCTACAACACCCACATCAATAGTGACAGAGGTTGCAAAGGAAGAAAAAATTGAATTGCCACCACCCGAAAGTGCACCATCAATTTTGGAGCTTACCAATGTAAAGGGGATAAAAACGAAACGATCTGAGCAACTGAAGACATTAGGCATAAACAATATTGAAGATTTGTCAAAGGCTTCTGCAAAAGACTTAGCTGCAAAATTGAAGATTTCGCCGAAAATCACTGAAAAATGGATTGAAAACGCAAAACAATTACTTGAGAAATCCTAATTCGGAAAAAACGAAGCAGAACACTAGTTTACGATTCGCAAGATTCTTATTATATTCCTTCTTTCCAATCGTTTTACAGCATCCAAAAATTCGTTCTTTTTCTTACCAGATAAGTTAAAGTTTCGGATCATTTCTTTTATTGTTGCTTCTGGCTTTCCAAAACCAACATTTCTCCTATGAAGATGTTTCACTATAAGCCTTTCCAATTTACCACATCTCCAAGTAGTGTTTCTAATAAGAACTATTATCGCCTTAAGAAGCCTTTGTGTTTCACTTTTACTTTTTCTGGTCAAAATCCATTCACAACAATAGTTATGTTCATAAACGCTTTTAAGAGTTTTCATTAAAACTAAACAAGGCGAAAAATATGCTGAAAGGAAAAGTTGGAAAAATATTTTTCTTCCGTCTGCAAGAAGGCGAAGATTTGGCTGAAGCCATAAAAAGAAGAACAGAGGAATGTACGGTAAAAACTGGAATCCTCCTCCTCATTGGAACACTAAAAGAAGCAACCCTTGGATACTATAAGGCTGGACAATACGAGTTGATTCATCTAGATGGACCATTAGAAATAGTTTCATGTATTGGAAATATTGCCGTTGATGAAAAAGATGAAGTTGTCATTCATGCACACATAGTTGTTGCTAACGAGAAGGGTGAGGCTTTTGGTGGTCACTTAATGAAAAATTCTTATGTTGGCGTAACAGCGGAATTAACCATCATAGAATCAGTTGGAGTAAATCTGCAGAGAATCATTGACGAGAAAACAAAACTGAAGTTACTGAGATCAGGTTAAATCTTTCTTCAAGTATATTCCATGAGCATTTCCATAATAATTCTCAAGTTTTGTAATTTTTTTGTAACCAAGCTTTTGATAAAGCCGTAAAGCTGCAATATTATCTTCCCTCACTTCAAGATGAACTGCTCTTAAACCTCTTTCTCTGAAGATTTTTTCAATTCCCTGCAAAAGTTTTTGTGCAATTCCTCTTTTACGATAAGTGAGCGCAACATCTATTGTAAGAATGTGGCCAACAGGCGTGTTTCGCTCATAATATACCATGCCAATAATGAAACCTACAATTTCACTGCTTATTTTGGCGATTAGACTTATTGAATTATAATCTGATAGCAAAGACGCAATTTGCTGCTTTGTGAAAGCCTCTTTGTCAAAACATTCTTTTTCAATAGTATACAGCCTATCCAAATGCCTAATCGATGCACTTTCTATAGTGAACCCCATTTAAAACATCTTTCCAGCAATCTAAATAGTAATGAATGAAGATTTTTTGTTTTCGGTTCTGCGTCCATGATCTAAAGCAGTAAGCTAAAGATAATTGCGATGAATATCGCAAGAAATAAAAGCATTGCTTTTGAAAACAATCTCTCTCATTCAGAAATCTCAACTATGCAATAATTACTCAAGTTCATTAGTGAGCATCTCAAGATTTAACTTCATTAATGTAATAATATTTGATTGGTGTCATTGTTGGAATTAAGAGGCATCCATTTTCTCCTAACATACAAATGTGACTTGGAATGTGACCACTGCTTTGTTTGGGGAAGCCCTAAAGCCAAAAGTACTTTCACCCTCCAACAGGTAAAAAGTATTTTGGCTGAAGCAAAAAAGCTTGGAACTATGAAGTACATTTCCATAGAGGGCGGAGAACCATTCCTCTACTATCCTATTATGGTTAAAACTGCAAAAGAAGCTGTAAGCCATGGTTTTCATGTTGAGATTCTTTCAAACTGCTATTGGGCCACATGTGTAGAAGATGCTGTAGAATGGCTTCTTCCAATAGCTGAGGCTGAAGATGTTGAATTAAGCCTAAGCAGCGACCTTTACCATGGAGAAAACTGGGAAACTGAAGAAGTGAGAAACGCCGTAAAAGCCGCGAAAATTCTAAACATGAAAGTTGGGATAATTGCCATCAAGTTTCCAGATGCTGCAGTTCCATGCCCAAACACAGTTGAGGGAGCAAAAGTTGATTTATCGGAATTAATGTACAAGGGCAGAGCATATTCAAAATTAACCGAAAAAGCAAGAAAAAAGCCTTGGCATGAATTCACAAAATGCCCATACGAAAATTTCTCTAAACAAGAAAGAGTTCACATAGACCCATTAGGCCATGTCCATGTCTGCCAAGGCATATCAATCGGCAACACATGGCAAAAACCCCTCTCGAAAATAATTGAAGAATATAATCCATATGAAAATCCAATTCTAGCACCATTGGTTCAAGGTGGTCCAGTGGCGCTAGTGGACAAGTTCAGTTTGCCACATGATGAAGCTTATGCTGACGCATGCCACATGTGTAGCGCTGCAAGGTACATGCTAAGGGAGAAGTATCCAGAAATATTGACCCCAGACCAGATGTATGGAAAGATTTAGGATAAACTATGTAAGAAACCTTAAAGAAGACATGTTCATGATAAAGAGTTTAGGTGAAGCACGATGTTAACTCGAGAAGAAGCTTTGAAACTGGTTAAAGAGAACGTTACAAAAAGAAATGTTGTCTACCACATGCTTGCAGTTGAAGCCATAATGCGAAGCGTCGCCAAACATTTCAGAGAAGACGAGGAAAAGTGGGGATTAATCGGCTTACTTCACGACATTGATTATGAGAAAACCGAAACCACACCAGAAAAGCACAGTCTTTTAGCTGAAGAAATCTTAAAGGGAATTATGCCAGACGAGCTTATAAAATCTATAAAAACCCACAATTTTCGATATACAGGTTTAATGCCAGAAAATTGCATGGAAAAGGCACTAGTTGCCTCAGATGCAATTTCTGGTTTGCTTGTAGCGTGTGCTTTGGTCATGCCTTCAAAAAAGTTGATAGATGTGAAAGTGGAAACTGTTGCTAAAAAGTTTAAAGATAAAGATTTTGCAAGAGGCGCAGAAAGGGAAAGAATCCTTGTCTGTGAGGAAATTGGAATCCCGCGAGAAAAGTTTTTTGAAATCGCCTTAGAAGGACTGAAAACTGCAGCTGCAAATATAGGTCTTTAACAAGCGAGTTTGGTGGCTGAATCATGTCAGAAATTAGGAAAATTGAAATCAAAAAGATTCGTCCAAACAAGCTTAATCCACGCTTGGAGATTAACATTGAAAGACTTAATGAGCTTGCAGCAAGCATACAAGAGGTTGGACTTCTTGAGCCTATAATAGTTAGACCAGCAGGCGACGAGTATGAGGTTGTCGTTGGTGAAAGGCGTTACAGGGCTTCGCAGCAAGCTGGACTTGAAAAGATTCCAGCAATTGTAAGAGATTTCAGTGATGATGAAGTAGTTCAGCTAAACCTTATTGAAAATGTTCAAAGAGAAGAGCTTAACGCAATTGAAAAAGGAAAAGTGTGCAAGTATCTTTTGGAAAATTGCCCAGATAAATATCCTTCGCAATCAGCAATTGCTGAGAAAATTGGTGTTGGAAAAAATACAGTTTCCCTCTGGCTTCGTTCAGTCGAAGTTGTTCCGCAAGAAGCACAAAAATACGTTGCACCTTCGACAATTTCTGGACAAGTGCCAGAGGGCAAGATTGATTATCAAACAGCTGTCAAAGTAGGACGTACTGTTGAGGAACAAGCGAAACGTGTCGAGGTTATTAAGGAGTTAGCTGAGAAAAAACTTCCAGTGAAACAAAGGGAACAGGTTATTGCAAAGGTGGCTCGTGAACCAGAAAAGCCAATACAACAGATTATTGAAGAGGTTAAAGAAGCACCTTGCGAAATTCAGTTTGTAGCAGAAGACAAGAAAGCTTTACTTGATGGCACTAAAACACAAACTTCCAGAATTAGTGTTCCAGACCCAAAAATAAAAGCTGGAGCAATAGTTCACGCAACCATTCTGGAACCCCACATAGCAGATTTGCGCATCAAATCTATAGAAAGGAAAAAGCTAAGATATTTTGATGAAGAGGATGCAAAAAGAGAAGGTGGATATACTCTTGAGCAGTTTAGGCAGAGATGGCGAAAAATGTATGGAGAATGGGATGAAAACCAACTTGTCTACATAGTAAGTTTCGAAAAAATCAAATAGACTTTAATAGTTAACCGTTCAAACTGTTTGAGACTTTGCTTTTTCCACATGTTTGACATCAGTAAACAGCCAGGATAATGTGACTGCTAGTATGCCTATTATTGACTTTTCTACTTTCACTTTTTTCTTTGGCGTCTTTTTCAATAAAGGATCAATAGACTGGGTAACATAGTTATTTGTTATGGAAAAGTGACCAACAACTCGATCATTCAACAACAACGTAATCGCTGTTAGTGCGAACGCCTATTCCCAGTTCTGCAGCTCTGCAAATCTGTATATAACTCCAAGGGTTCACTGTCAGGCTTGCACCCTCAAAGCTTTCAATAACCTTTATTGCCTCAACGTCTATCGCTACTCTGTCCCCAGAAGCAAGAATAAGATTAGGAGTTCGTTGTTCTCCAGATGCTGGTCCACCACTTATAAAGCATTTTCTGCCATCCATAATTATAAGATTGGGATGCACAACAAGGTTTAGATCAGCAATTTTCTCCTCCAAATGTCTTGCATGCAAAAGCAATCTTTCTCGAGGCTTCATAAAACCCACAGCCAATTTTAAGCTTAAAGTAAACTTCGCCCACCTATGCGTCTTCATACAACAAACATAAACAAGCTTATTTGCTGTCAGAGCTCTTTTTGGCAAACTTACATTACCGAGATATTTACCTCCAGTGTCCACCTTAACCCATTCGCCTTCGTCAAAAGGTACAACCTCAGCTCCAGCATCTTCAGCCTCGTGAAGCATCCCAGTGTCTTCCAAAACCTTACGAGTGCAAAGCGAAAGCATTGAAGATTCGCCTAAAATCACTTTAGAAGCGCCGTATTCATAGAGCAATTCGATAACAGCTTTAACAAAGCTTGGATCATTTGAGCCTGGCGGGGCATCACTAGTGTTAAAATTTGGTTTCAACCATATCTCATCGCCTTTTTCGACAATTCTGTCGAAGCCACCAATTAAATCCACACTTTTCAGAATGCTTTCCTTCATATCTTGCCTATTAACAAAAAGTTTACTAACCAAAACCTTGTCATTTTTCTCAAATCGATTATGTGTAACCTGTCCAATTCCCATTTTAGGAATCAAGCAGAGCACCCAATACACAGTAAGTTGACTGAAAATTTAGGCTTTCCCACTTGTGGTTACTGTCGTATAATCAACAAGGAATAAAACGTTATAGCCTTGAAACTGAAAATATCCTCTTTGAAGGCGAAGCTTCAGAATGTTAATTGCTGGTGTTGACGATGCAGGACGCGGCTCAGTAATTGGCCCATTAGTTATTGCAGGAGTCCTAATAAAAGAGGAGGAATTACCAAAGCTTATTCAATTAGGCGTCAAAGACTCTAAGCTTCTTTCTCCGCATAGACGAGAAAAACTGGCGATGAAAATCAAACAACTTGTCCAAAAATATAGTGTAATCAAAATTTCGCCAGAAGAAATCGATGAAGTTGTTGAAAAAGGCAGAAAGCTTCACAAGCTGAATCGTTTAGAAGCACAGACCATGGCAAAAGTCATAGAGATGCTTAAGCCAGATACGGCTTATGTGGATGCTTCAGACGTTTTAGAAGAACGATTTAAAGAGCACATTTTGGAGTGTTTACCGTTTAGAGTGGAAGTTGTTTCTGAGCATAAAGCTGATAGAAAATATCCTGTGGTCTCAGCTGCATCGATAATTGCTAAAGTGGAAAGGGACATGGAAATTGTAGAATTAGCCAGTGTACATGGAGATTTTGGCAGTGGATACCCGTCAGACCCAAGAACAATGAGTTTTCTGCAACAGTGCCTAGAAAAGAAAGGAGAATATCCAGAGTTTGTGAGAAAATCATGGAAACCAGCTAAAAAAACGGAAGCAGAAAATGATTCATGCCAGAAAAAGCTCATTTAAGCATTAGAGATCAAATCGTCTGGGTCTTTAATTTTGGAGAATTTTTCGCTGGTAATGCATGGAATATTCTTGTTTGAAAATTCCTGCTTTTCCGTTACAAGAATTGGATGCGCCTTAACGACTTTGCTAACACTCAAAATTTCATCAACCCTTATATCCAATTCTCTTTCTCTATTATTAGCCACACCGCCAATAATCCGCATTTTCTCTTCTGGAACATTAATGACAAAGTCGAACGGCGCTCTTTTCACAGTTGTAATGCGGCAATGTGCAAGTTTCTTCAAGAGTGTCTGAATAAACCTATGCCGTGCAATTACATGTTTAGCCTTTTCAAATATGCATTTCCGCTGGCTTCTTGATTCTTCAAACACGTTTACAGGTTTAGCTATGGGAATCCCTAAGGTCCAAATTAAATTGTATGCAGCTGCAACAGAAGCCTTTGCCATTCCCCGCTCATAACCGTAAAGAGTTCTTCGTGATATACCTATCATTTCCGCCATTTTACCAACTGACAACCCCAATTCTTGCCTTCTACGCTTTACAGCGTCACAGTCAATTTCAACATAATATCCTCCAGGTCCAGCTTGTATCAGTGGATTCACCATTTGAATTACTATGTTCTCAAAGGTTTTAGAAGTGATGGCAGAAACATTATATCGTGAGTAAACAGTATCATCTTCTAATGGTTTTTCCCGAGTTTTCTCAGCTATCAAAAGCGAAGCTGCTGACATGCATTTAGATATTGTGTTCAACTCTATGGAATCATTATGTGAAAAAGAATCAACATCCGATTCTACTTTAATGAGAACAAGATTTTCGTTCTTTCTTGCTGCAAAGTCGAAACAACTTGGTCTAGAGCAACATCTTTGAGAAACTGTGAAACCTGCCTCCTTCAGCGTTACTTCAATAGCCTTTAAACTCTCCACCTCCCTGTAAGTCATTGAAGTGCCACAAAAGATATCATTGCACTGTTAGATATAAAGTGTACTTATCTTCTATAACTTTAATACAGAAAAATACTATCAAACAATAAATTCATTAAATCTGAGCCACTATCATCGCGTGAGCCTTGTCATAAGGTTCTAAATGAACAATTTCTTCAATGTGAAAATCGCGATTTTCTAAAATCTTAACCTCCTGCTTGTAAACTTCTGAAGGTTCCTTGGTTACATCTATGCTTTGAGCTTTCACTGTAAGCATTATCCAACCAGAGCTTTTGAGAAAAATGTCAGCGTTATCAGCTAGAATTTTTGCTTGTTCTGGCTGTGCAATGTCACAATAAATATCGTCTACTTTTGAGCCAATGAACATGGCATATTTTTCTGGAAAACGTGCATCTTCAAGTATTGGAGTCATGTTAAGTCTGTAAGCGCACACATTATTTACAAGCTCTCTTAGGGCGCGGGGCGCAAATTCAACACAGTAAACATGACCTTTCTCGCCAACTATGTCGGAAACATGACTTGCGGTTGTTCCAGAAGCTGCTCCAAGATAAAGAACCCTATGATAAGGTTTTATTGGAACAGTTCTTAGATTTTTCAAAATAGCCGCTGCTAATTTGCTTCTAAAAGCATCCCAAACCCTATATTCAACTCTTTCAAAATGTATTAGTCTCTCACCATACACGTTTCTTCCTGGCGTGAGATTTCGTGTTGCAAGCCTTTGAGCGCCATCTTCAAGTGTTATTTGATATATTGCCGAAAATTGCGGATGTGGCTTAAGCTTAACCTGCACGTCTGCCCTTTCTCCACTTCTTTCTCTCTTTCTTAGGTTTCCTTACAGGAGTTGTTGGCGGTGGTGGTTCAGCATATTTTTCTCGAATTTCTTCAATTCTCTTTTCCAAATCATCCTTCAACTGTTCACCCATGTATCTTCCACCAAAAGCATCCATCCTTGCTGCTATGGCTAATTTTCCAGCCAAAGCTCTGGCAATTTTTCCCCTATGCCACTTTTTAGCATCATGTAAGTAAATGTGCTGAAATATTATTCCATGTTTTGGCGGTCGTGCCCCTGTTTTCAAAGAACGGAACAATGCCTTTTCAGCTCCTAAAACCTGTATTGTGCTTGCAGGACGCCGAGCTAGGTTTGTTAGACCTCCGGAAATTGCAATTAAACGAGCACCTAATAAAGCGCCTGTTAAAGCATTTACATTTGGTGCAACCTCTTCCATGGCTTTATCCAGATAAACTTCTAATGTCTGCCTCAACTGGTATAAGTCAAGCACGTTTTTGCATAAGGCTTGAATTTGCATCAAATCTGTCTCGGCAAGATCGGCACCCATAGATACCTCTGCAGCTTTAGCTATTTGTTCAGTTTTTATGTTTGGAATATCGCCCTTCAAAAGGTTTTCAGCTATAAAATTGTCTCTGCTGCCTAAATTTAGCACTAAACGTGCATAGGTTTCATGCTTGTCTACCAGTCTATCGAGCTCTGGAAAGTGTATGCCATACCATTCTCTGATACGACCCATGAACAAATTCAAAGCCTTATCTAAATCATCAAGAGTCAGAATAGCCTGAGCAATAAGCAGGTCTCTCTTTTCAACAGCTCCCTTAACCCGAAGTTTAGCTATTTCCATAGCCAAGTTGCGTGTCCAAAAAGCAAATTCTTCGGCGTCTCTAACAAAACCTGTTTCAATAGCTAAATGTTCAATATTAGAGCGAAGTATGTCTCCAGCCTTAGATGGCTTAGAAACCTCAACTTCTACGTTAAATTTTTCCTGAACCTCATTGGCAAGGTTTGCATTCTCAAAAATAAAAACATCATAATTATTTTTAAGCTTACCGATTAATTCCGCAAGTTCATTAGTTATTTTGCCATTTCCCATTTTAATCAAAGATTCAGCAGCATTTTGCGGTTTTTTAGAAAACAGAACCTTTTCTATTAGCTTGTTTTCTTCGTCAAAAGCTATTAAGCCGAATGGGCATTCAACTATTGTGGTTTTCATCGTTATATTCCCCAATCACTGAATTAGTGAGCAGTAATTAACTATTCTAATCTTTTTATCTTAATAAATAGTTGCTGTCGTATCCAATCATTTTTTAACACGTCGAATTTCGAACACGACGGGGTTTTCTGCATCCGGACAAGCAGTAGTTATTATGTTTTTGTCTTTAGCCCATGGAAATTCTACGCCATAACGCATAGCATAAACTTTAGGAAGCAAAACCATTAATGCACTGTAGCAAATATCGCCTTTCACAGATTTACCATCAAAAACTATTCTATCACCAACCTTATGTTCAAAAGCGCATTTTCCTTTTTGACTTTTTACGATAACTTCAACTATAGACATACAAACTTTTCCCCAAATTTCTAATATGAAGAAAGATTCACAGAATAAATTTTGCGTTAATGCAATTGAATAGCTTGATCTGATTTTTGCTTTTGCATAAATCTTAAGTGCTCTAAATCCGATACTAATAAATGTAAGATGGCAAGGTTGAGGCCCATGAGTAATTTTAAAAATATAGTAGAGAAAATTAGAACTTTAGAAACTGAAAGAAGAAATCTTGTGCTGGAGATCGAGGAACTCAAGAAGATGGCGGATTCTAAGGCTAAAGCTTTGGAAAGTGAAATTAGCATGCTTAGAGAAGAAGTGAAATCACTTAGAGTGCTTTTAGGGGCTGAAGATGAAACAGAACTTGGACAGAAAAAGAAAAAATAACATTTAAACTATGTAACTGTCTGTTTTCTCAAAATCCTTTACAATTTCCATGACTCTGTTGGGCAAATTAACCGCTTCAAGTGGAACACCCTTAAGCAAAGCCCAAGGACTCTTTTTGGCAACAGACGTGACAATATAACCTTCACCGAAACATTTTTTGGCAATAGTATAAACTAGGTGTCTGACATCAATTTCAGAATATTTGCCTAAAGCATGCAGATACTCATGCAGAAGTAAATTGTATATCAATGCGTTAACTACACGCCGCGACTTAACTGATACTTCAACAATCTGGACTAAGCGTCTATTCAAAACAATATTGTTGGTTCCTAATGGGTGATAAGCACCTAATTGAATCGGTAAATCATCAAGAAAAAGCATCATTCCACCCCTGCGCTTACCTAAAGAAAACTCCACACTATCCTTAACAATTTCCCAAACTTCACCATAACTCTTGGCATTTTCCAGCCTTTTGCGATATTCGTCAACGGTTTTAGAAGTGCTCATTTCCACTAAACCTCTTACTGATGCTGAATCTGCACAATTGTTTACACCTTAATATCTTTAAGCAAGCCAAAACACATAAAGAATAGAAGTTGAAAAGGTTTAGTGTGTTTCGGAGGTAAAAATAATGGCAAGCATAGTTCTTGTTAGAGATGTAATGTCAAAAGATACAAGAGTTGTGCGCCTTGACACAAGTGTGAAAGAAGTGGTAGCTACTATGAACAAGTTTGACATAGGCTCCATAATAGTTGTACAAGGCGATAGACCTGTGGGCATAATAACTGAACGTGACATTATGAGAAGACTGGTTGAGCCATGTTTAGCGCCTGAAACCTTGAATGCTCGTCAAGTTATGACCAGCCCATTGCTTACCATAAATGAAACAGCCAGCATAGAAGAAGCAGCTAAGCTGATGGCAAGGAAGGGGGTTAAAAGGCTTCCAGTTATGAATAATGGCAAATTGGTGGGTATAATAACGTACACGGATATTGTATCCAAAGTGCCAACATTACTGTCTATACTTGAGGAACTTGTAAGGCCACATCACCGCTCCTACTGAAACTCTGCTTTAGGCTTGCCCGATTTTTTATCTAAACATGCCTTAATAAAACCATAATATTCTGGGTCCGGTTTGCCTGGACGACTTTTGAATTCTCCGTGAAATTGGGATGCAAAAAAGAAGAAGTGGTCGGGTAATTCTAAAATTTCCATTCTTCTTCCATCAGTGCTTTTGCCAGAAAATACTAACCCATTCTTCTTTAATACACCAGAATAGTCCAAATTAACTTCAAATCTGTGACGATGTCGCTCATAAATATCATCACTTTTGTAAAGCATGTATGCGGTTGTGTTTGGTTCTATTACTATTTTGTGAGCCCCTAATCGCATTGTAGCGCCCTTTATCTCTATTCCGCGTTGTTCTGGCATTAGGTCAATTACGCGATTAGGCGAATTTGGATTAATTTCTGTGCTGTTTGCATCTTTTAAGCCGCAGACATTACGTGCAAACTCTATTGTGGCAAGTTGGAAACCATAGCATATTCCTAGAAATGGAATGTCATTTTCCCTTGCAAACTTGATTGCAATTATCTTTCCTTCAGTGCCTCTTGGACCAAAGCCGTAAGGAACAAATATTCCATCATAATTTTTCAGAATTTCCACATTTTTCGGGTTTTGCTCAAATTTTTCAGCTTCTATAAAATTAATGCAAACATTAGCTTTACACGCTGCACCGCCATGTTTTAATGCTTCATTCATGCTCACGTAACTATCAGTTAAGCCAGCATATTTGCCAACTAATGCAATTTTCACTTCATGTTCCGGATTTAATACAGCATCTACAAACTTTCTCCATTCCTTAAAATCCTGTTTGCGGTCTGAAAAGCCTAGTCGTCTACAGATAAATTCACCCATTCCTTGCTCATCTAAAATTAGAGGGACTTGATAGATTGATTTTACATTGTAGGAGCAGAAAACAGCATTTTCTGGAATCGTGCCAAACAGGGCTATTTTTCTCAGGGCTTCTGAATCTATCATTTGTGGGCTTCTTGCAACGATAATGTCTGGTTGAATACCAATGCGTCTTAACTCGTTGACACTATGTTGCAGTGGTTTCGTTTTCATCTCTTGTGTAACATCTAAGATTGGAACAAGAGCCACATGCACATACAACGTGTTCTCATAACCCTCTTCCAAACGCATTTGCCTAATAGCTTCAAGAAAAGGCAAGCCTTCAATGTCGCCAACTGTGCCGCCAACCTCGGTTAAAACTGCATCAACCTCTGAAGCCTTTGCAACAGCGCGAATGCGATGTTTAATCTCGTTCGTTACATGTGGCACAATTTGGACACATCTTCCCAAGAAGTCGCCATGCCGCTCCTTCTCAATGACGGCCCTATACACAAGTCCTGTGGTTATGTTATTTTCTTTTTGCAGATTCAAGTCAAGGAAACGTTCATACCAACCTAAGTCTAAATCAGTTTCACCGCCATCATCAGTTACATAGACTTCACCATGCATATAGGGATTCATGGTTCCAGCATCAACATTCACATAAGGGTCAATCTTCACAGCGGTAACTCTTAAACCTCTTGTCTGGAGCATTTTGCCAATAGAAGAAGTTAAAATTCCCTTACCAACGGAGCTTAAAACTCCACCCGTGACAAAAATATACTTAACCATCGCTTTCTCGCTCCTCACAATAGCAACACGTTAAACCGAAATTAGCATTTAAATTCTTTCCCTAATAGATATTGATAAGGAAAAGTCGATGTCTCGTAAGAAAAGCCCGTGTGTTGTTTACTGGCTTGGAAACAATTTATATCTGAATATAACCAACAAATGCTCAAACAACTGTTATTTTTGCATAAGAAACTTCACTGAAGGCATAAGCGATTTTAAACTTAAATTAGAAAAAGATCCTTCAATAAGCTATGTGATAGACAAGCTTCAGGAGGTTATAAACCTGAAATATTGGCAGGAAATCGTATTTTGCGGTTTTGGTGAACCTTTAGAAAGATTAGACTGCGTTTTAGAAATCTGCAAGTGGATAAGAAAGAATTATGGCAAAATTGTCAGCCTTAGAATCGACACTAATGGTCAAGGGTTCTTACTTAACAAGAATCGTGAAGTAATTAGGGAGTTAAAGGAAGCGGGTGTGGATAAGATAAGTGTAAGTTTAAATGCTTATGATAATGAAATCTATGCACAAATTTGCAGACCAGTTTTCACTAATCCTTTTGAAAGCATACTGGAGTTCATTAAAAAAGCAAGGGAGACTTTTGATGTTGAAATAACTGCCGTGGCGATTCCAGAAATCGACATCACTAAAATGAAAAAGATTGCCAGAAAAATGGGAGTAGAATTCAGAATAAGAAGGTATATTCCTTGCTCTTGGTAAAATTCTAAGAGTGCACTTGTTCAGCTTGCTTTATAATTTCTTTCACTTGCGTATCTTTAAGTGGAAAACCATGAAGAGACTTACCCCGAAGCTTCAATTCCTTGATAAAAGTTTCTTTTACAGGTAATGACTTGTCAAATCTCATAACATACTTGAATTCCAAAGCTTTTTGCCAACCCCATTTTTCACATTGCCTTTTCTCCTCTTCAGAAAGTTCATTTGAAGCATAAATGTTCCCTATTTCTCCATACCCAACAAAAGCGTCACCTTTGCTGGTTTTGCTCACGAATATTATGCTTTGCCCCTCTTTCCAATTTCTATGGGTACTTGTGTAATAAATGGCAAAGTTGAAAACTTGATCCACCCATTCTTTTGTGGCTATTCTTAAAATGTAACCATTAGGTTTAATCATTTTGACTAACCCATTTGTTACTTAAAGTGATGATTTCACGCATTTTGAACCCACGGCTAGTAGGTGTTTAGGATTTCTTAACTCTTTTTCGAGAGGAGGCTAACTTGACGGCTTTTCCAATTAATTCAATCCAAATTCCATCAGGATCTCTAACAAATGCTAGAGTATAGCCACTTTCATTCCACGGTTCTATAGCGGAAGTTGCCCCACCCGAAAGAACTTTCTCGTAGCTTTTGTTAACATTCCCACACCAAAAAGCCAAGTGATCAAGCTCAGAACCTTCCACATACGTCTCATAGAACTTTCTTCCCGGTGGATAGTAGTTTAACTCCAAAATTTGCGGTGATTTTTCACTTTTAAGCTGTATGTATACGCCACCTGCTTGCATTGTTCCTCTTCGCATTATTTTCATACCCATTGCTTCTGTGTAGAACGCTAAAGAACGCTTTAAGTTTCTAACACGAATACCAGTGTATGTAAATTTCATTTTGACACCTGAATAAGAAAATGTGTATATGCTCCCTAATAACGCTTGAGAAAGTCATTTGCAATGAAGTTTTTAAGGGATTATAGCTATCTTGATCTCTTTTTTGGATGTAGCCAAAATGTTGAATGCTTCGCCTATTTCTTCTAGCTTCATTTTTCGCGTTATTAGCGGTTTCACATCAATTGCTCTGGATGCTATTAGGTTTAAGGCTTTTCTAAAATGCAAAGGTGTTGTATGAAAAGCGCCCATCACTGTTAGTTCTCCATAATGAAGCATTTCAGCATTAACTTTAATTTCTGTTCCAGGTGGGCATCCTCCAAATTCAAGAATTCTTCCGCCTTTTCTTACAAGTTTTAAGGCTTGTTCCCAAGTAGCTGGCAACCCTATAGCTTCAATCACAACATCTGTACCATAACCACCCGTAAGCTTGCGGACAGTTTCTGCCACATCTGTCTTTCCAGCATTAATCGTTTCATCTGCCCCAAGCTTTTCAGCAAAATTCAACCTTTCGTCCACAATGTCGATAACAATTGCTTTTTCTGCACCAATTTTCTTGACAGTTAGAAGATGCAACAATCCTATTGGTCCTGCACCAATTATTGCAACAGAATCACCCAACTTCACTTTAGCCTCTTCAACACCATGTAAAACACATGCCAAAGGCTCAGTTATCGCCGCCTCCTCAAAAGAAACATGCAGTGGAATTTCCTGCATGTTTACGAGAACCATTCGTGCTGGAACTTTAATATATTCAGCATATGCGCCCCAAAGCCAAATCATGTTTTCGCAAAGATTATACTTACCTTTCTGACACATTGCACAGCGTAAACATGGTGCACTGTTGCCTGCACGAACACGCATCCCCTTTACAGGCCAGTCTAAGCCATTGCTAGCTTCAACCACTTCACCAGCCCATTCATGACCAAAAATTGTTGGAAGTTTGATAACCTTTTCAACATAGCCTCTTTGAAAAATTTTAAGGTCTGTGCCGCATGTTGTTGCTGCTTTGACTCTGACCAGAACTTCTCCAGCCTTAACTGTTGGTGTTGGAACTTCTTCAACTTTGAGGTTTTTTACGCCATAAAGCATTGCCGCCTTCATTTTTTATCACTTGTTGAGAATTATGACTTTCAAGCTTTCCTTACTTTCCGAAGCAGTTTTAAATGCTTCGGCTGCCTCTATAAGCTTAAATCGATGAGTTATCAAATCTTTAACCTTTAACTTTCCAGAAGTTATCAGCTTCAAAGCTAATCTAGTCTCTAAGTGAGATGTTGAATAAGACGGAACTATTTGAATCTCGGAAAAAAACAATTCCCTAGGGCTTATTTGCAAATATTCAGTAGGCTTTGTTGGGGCGAAAACGCAAAGCTTTCCACCTTTTCGGCAAATGCTCAAACCAGACTTGTAGGCTTCTAAGCTTGGTGCAGTGACTATGGCAATGTCTACTCCTAGACCATTAGTTTCAGCTTTAACAATTTCGTCTAAATTTTCATTTTTCGTATTGACAGTAACATCTGCTCCGAATTTTTTTGCCATTTTAAGGCGATAATCTATTAGATCGCTTGCAATAGTTTTTGCGGCACCGTATATTTTAGATAGAGCTGTATGAAGTATTCCAGTTGCTCCAACACCAATTATTGCTACAAAATTACCTGTTTGAATGTTGCACTTTTTAAGCGCTTTTAAACAACATCCAATAGGTTCAATAAACGTAGCTTCTTCAAAAGATACTCTTTCTGGAATTTTTAAACTGTCTATCTGAAGGTTTGGCGCTGGAACTTTAAAATATTCTGCAAACCCTCCAGGTTCGATATGCGTGTTGTGGAACTGCTCGCATAACGTGTAATCGCCATATAAACAGTAGTAGCAAGTTAAACAAGCTACGTGATGGTGAACAAAAACCCTGTCGCCTACATCGAAGTTCTTAACATCATTTCCTTTTTCAACAATTATTCCAGCTGGTTCATGCCCAAGAACCAGAGGCGCCCTATCTTTCAGGTACCAGTGCATCAAGTCGGAACCACAGATTCCACATGCTTTCATTTTAACAAGCACTTCATCTACACCTATTTTTGGCGTTGGAATTTCTTCTATTTTTATATCTGCTTGTCCATAGTACATAGCAACTTTCATTTTGGTCAATCGCTTCTACGTTACTAAGCACTTAAGATTTTCCAAAAAAACAATTCGGATTCATGTAGTCTTTTTATATTAGTTCTAAGACAGTTATGCTTTTAAAAAGGTAAAAGGTGTAGAATAATGAAAATTGAGAGAACAGAATTAGTTGCTTATTTGCTAATAGGCATTGGTGCTGTGCTTTTGATGTTGACTTTCGTCATGGCGTTTATACTGCTTACGTCAGAACTAAACCTTCAAGGCGGTGGCAACCTCTCAGAATCTATTGGGAACATTCTTGGACCAATAGTTGAGGCTTTGATAAAAATCATGTATTTGGGCATTATGGGTTGGGTAGGCTCTGTCGCAACAATAAGAGGCATTCAGTTACTAAAAGAAACCAGACAAACGCAAGCGGTTCTACCTTCAACACCAGAAAAAGAAAAGAAATAGCTTACAGCGTTAATCGAATCTCATGTATGTATGCTAGACAAATGGCGTGAGGAAAGGGGCTCTTGTGGCAAACAATTAGAGCTTTAGGTTGGTCAATCAAGATTCTGTGGATTGTTACGTTACTTCTACCAGTTACAGTCGCAATTTCAATGTGGGAGCTTTTAGGTTCGAAAGCCATAGGCATCGAAGAACCAACAGTTTCTTTCTATGACAGAACATTGCACATGTCGACGCCTTTCTACATAAACAACAATGGATTTTATGATCTATCAGACATTAATGTAACAATAAGGATCATAAACAAAAACAACTTGGTAACCAAGTTTTCTAAACTCTATGCGAATGTTCCAGCAAAGAGCATGTTAAACACCACTTACGATGTTTCTCTCAGTTTAGAAGAGTTAGGTGAAAAGAATAAGGAGCTTTTAACTCAGAACGCTAACTTAGACTTGACTATAACTGCGTCACTAAGAGTTGCTTATGCTATAGGATTTGAAATCGCTGCAAACACAACTATTGAGTGGGGTGCTCCATTCAACAATTTAACAATTTCAAACATAGTTTATCTTGTACCTAACCATGAGTTTTTGCTGTTCCTAAGCTTCGAAAACGCAGCTAGTTTTCCAGTAAGTGGAGAGTTGGTGATGGATGCTGTAAACGCGAGAGATGAAGTGATCGGAACGAAAATTCAGCCTGTAAACGTGGATTCAGGCACTCAATTTCAATCAAATGTAACAATTCCTATAGACCCTTCAATGATGATTGGACCCGGTGTTTTTCATGTTTCTTTTTTAAACTTTCTAATTTTAGAAACGGAGTGGAGCTGAAATGGTTGAAGCTAATGAAAAAAGCTGGAAGGAAAATTTAAGAGGTAGCGCCCATAGAATTTTGAAGGCGACAATTATAACTGTGTTTCTAGGTATCTTCTTGCTTGTATTATGGGTTTTTGTTGTACAACTTTTTACAGATTATCCGGAATATCAAAAGCTTTATGCAATTTTGGCTTGGGCAATAGTCTTTTTTACCTTCGCTACGAAAGTTACTGAAGAAACGATTTACAAGTTTGTACTAATTATTGCACGTGCATTATTCCTGATAATATATTTTATTTACTCTACTAACGGTGGTGTGTTCACAATTAATTTTATGGATATGCGTCTTACGATTGAATTTGTGTCCATATTGGCTTTGATGGTTCTAGTGAACTTTTTAGAAATGGTAAGAGGTGTTCTCCAAGCGATAGAATTCACATCTGCCAGCCCAAAAGATTAGGTTTCCAACAATTCTGGATTTTCAATGAAATGTTTAATTTTGCTTAGAAACTCTGCTGCTGGGGCACCATCTATGATTCTATGGTCGTAGGAAAGGCTAAGCATCATAACCTGTTTAACTTCAATTTTTCCATCTACAACAGCTAGTCTATCAGTTATTTTTCCCACACCGAGAATTGCTGCTTCTGGAGGATTAATTATTGGTGTAAAGAAATCAACTCCATACATGCCTAGATTTGTAATTGTGAAAGTACCACCAGACAATTCCTCTTTTACCAACTTACCTAGTCTTGCCTTTTCTGTTAACTCGTTGATAAGCGCATCAATTTCCATTGAGGATTTTTTGTCAGCATCATGAATTACTGGAACAATTAAACCATATTGGGTGGCAACAGCCACACCTACATTCACATTCTCAAAGACTTTTATTTGGTCGCCGTCTAGTGTGGAATTAATTATTGAATGTTCAAGTAGCGCTTTTGCTGCAGCTTCAACGATTATAGCTGTATACGACACTTTCTGCATCTCATGTAATTCCTTAGCCTTAGAAACATTAACCTCAATCATCAGCGTACTATGTGGCGCAGTTCTAAAACTCATAGAAACACGTTCAGCAGAAGTCTTTTTGAAACCACTCAAAGGAATGATTTGTTTAATTTTGGGCAGAACACCATGAGCCTCTTCCATAACTCGTCTAACATCCTCTTCCACTATCCTTCCTTCAGGTCCACTGCCCTTAACACTTGACAAGGCTATTCCAAATTCTTTTGCTAATCGTTTTGCAGCTGGCGAAGCCAAAATCTTCTTTTTCTCTTCCTCAACCATAGTTGGAGTTTCTTCTGCAAGAATTTTCGTTTCTGAAAAGGCTTCATCTGGCGCCGTTATGACTGCCAATGTATCATTGACCTTTGCGTTGGCACCCCCTTCTACAAGGATTTTTCGAATTACCCCTGAGGCTGGTGCTTCCAAGTCATATGTCGCCTTTTCTGAAATAACCTCTACTATAGGTTCACCCTTTTCTACAGCGTCTCCTTCTTTCTTATACCATTTGCCTACTGTTCCTTCTTTCATTGTTAAGCTTAATTTTGGCATAACAACTTTTGTTACCATTTTCAGATCACTTCCTTAACTGCTTTAACTATAGCTTTCTCATCTGGAATCACGTACTGTTCTAAAGGTGGACTGAATGGAATTGGCGTGTCTGGCTCAGCTACACGCTTTATTGGTGCATCCAAATAGTCTATTGCTTCTTCAGCCACCACTGCAGCAATCTCAGCACTTACACCAGCTGTCTTACAATCTTCGCTTACAATCACTAATCTTCCAGTTTTCTTGATAGATTCGATCATGGCTTGCTTATCAAAGGGTGTCAGAGTTCTTGGGTCAATTACTTCCACACTTATGCCCTCCTTTTCAAGCAATTTAGCGGCGTTAAGGGTTTTATGAACCATATACAATGTGGCTACGATTGTAACATCAGCTCCATCTCTTTTTATGTCTGCAACCCCAAAAGGAACTGTGTATTCTTCTTCTGGAACTTCACCTTCAATCGAATATAAGAGTTTATGTTCACAGAAGAAAACTGGGTTGTTTCCATGTATTGCTGTTTTTAAAAGTCCCTTTGCGTCATAAGGTGTTGAAGGCACAGCCACATACAAGCCGGGAACATGCATGAACCATGCTTCTAGACTTTGCGAATGATGGGAAGCTATGTTTACTCCAGCGCCAAAAGGTGTTCTAATGACGAGGGGACATTTTGCTTGACCCCCAAACATATAGCATATCTTTGCTGCTTGATTCGCGATCTGGTCCATGGCTAAGGCTGTCAAGTCTCCAAACATTATCTCTGCCACTGGGCGTTTTCCAGTTATTGCGGCTCCTACTGCTGTACCGATAATTGCTGATTCTGATATTGGAGTGTCTCTGACCCTTTCATCTCCGAATTCTTCTGCTAGGCCGTCAGTTACTTTGAAGGCGCCTCCCCAATCTCTACCAATATCTTCGCCTAAGAGAAAAACATTTGAGTCCTTTCGCATTTCCTCTCTTAATGCTTCTCTTAATGCTTCCCTAAAAGTTATTTTGCGCATATGCTTCCCTCCAAAATTCAAGCGTAGATATCCTCCAAAGCTTCTTCACGCATTGGGTAAGGACTTTGCATGGCAAATTCAACAGCTTCTTCAATTTTAGCCAAAACTTCACTTTCAATCTTCTGAATTTCGGATTCTGTCAAAATGTGTGTTTGCAGTAGCTTTTGCTTAAACCGTTTAATAGGGTCTTTAGCAAGCCATTCTTCAACCTCTTCTTTTGATCTGTATCTCGCTGGATCCACACGAGAGTGCCCCTTGTGCCTATAGGTTTTGCATTCAATAAGCGTTGGTCCTTCGCCTCTTCTGGCTCTTTCAACAGCCCTCTGTGTTACTTCTAGAACTGCTAAAACATCGTTTCCATCAACAACTACGCCGGGAATTCCGTAGGCTATAGCTCTGTCTGCAATATTTTCTATTTTCATGGCTTTTGATTGACGTGTCCCCATGGCATAAAGATTGTTTTCGCAGACGAAGATCACTGGCAAATTCCACACGGAAGCCATGTTAATTCCTTCGTGAAATGTTCCCTGGTTTGAAGCTCCTTCACCGAAAAAACATGCGACCACTTGGTCTGTTTTATCGAGTTTTATGGACAAGCCAGCACCAACAGCTATGGGTATTCCTGCACCAACCACGGCAGTTGCGCCTAACATGCCCACACTAAAGTCTGCAATGTGCATTGAGCCACCTTTGCCTTTACAATATCCAGTCTTTTTGCCAAGGATTTCAGCCATAATTCGCTTCAATTCTGCACCTTTGGCTATGCAATGTCCATGTCCTCTGTGCGTACTTGTAATGTAATCATCTTTTCTTAGAGTGCTGCAAACACCTACTGCTACTGCTTCTTCTCCAAGATAAAGGTGAATTGTGCCGGGAACAAGGTTTTGGGCGTATAGTTCGAAAACTTTTTCTTCGAAAAATCTGATTTCAAGCATTGTTCTATGAATTTCTGCAAACTTTTCCTTTGTTAGATTCAAAGTCAACTGTTCTCCCTCGATGAACTAAATCTCTTCTTATGAACTTGCTGCTTTTATAATATTTCATTACAATTAAAAGAAAGAGATTGCTATGAACCATAAACCAACCTGCTCCACTGATTCTATCTATTTAATCAGCATTTTTATTAGCTGTCTTTCAATGTGTTTACTTTAAACAAAAGTACAAGAAGAGAGTGCTGATGTTTTTAAATACGAAGTTAAAGAAGCCTTTTTTGAAATCCTAAAACATAATGTTCAGATCACTAATCCAGCAGTTAATAATGTTGTAGGTAATTTTTCAGTTCCATTAATTAGGAATGAAACTGCACGCCATTATGTTATTCTTTGCAATATCTCTTCATCAAATGGAAGACCAGTAACTACTAGAGATGGTTCTGGAAAATATGTGCGCAGTATGGAACTTTGAGCAATTCTCGTTTGCTTGGGCACTTCCTGTAGCCTTTTCTACTAGCCGCTATCGTCAGACTCAAATTCAAGAAAGGAGATAGCACAAACCATATAGCGACACTTCCATTAATTTAATTTAGGTTATGACTGGAATTTTGAGGGAAAACAAAATGCAAAAATCCTATTCAAAACTGTTAGGCATCGTGGGTAAACCAAACACTGGAAAATCAACATTCTTCTGCGCTTCTACTCTGGTGCCTGTTGAAATTGCAAACTATCCCTTCACAACGATAAAGCCGAATAGGGGTATAGGATACGTGCGAACACCATGCGTACATGAGGAATTCAATGTGAAAGACAATCCAGTTAATTCTATATGCATTGACGGAGTCAGACTTATCCCAGTTGAATTTATAGACTGTGCAGGACTCGTGCCAGGAGCATGGCAAGGAAGGGGGTTAGGCAACCAGTTTCTAGATGAAATCAGAAAGGCAGACGCGCTAATTCATATAATTGACGCTTCGGGCGGAACTGACTGCGAAGGAAGATTATGCAAATCAGGCGAGCATGATCCACTGGATGATGTAAAGTTTTTAGAGCATGAAATAACAATGTGGATGGTTAGCATACTGAAACGTGACTGGCCGAAAATTGCCAGAACAGTGGAATCAGAAGCAAAAGACCTTTTCACCATGTTGGAAGAGAGATTAAGTGGTTTAGCAATAAAACGAAGCCATATCTTTGAAGCAGCAAGAAGAGCAGGGTTAAACGCCGATAAACCTACAGCATGGAACGAAGAAGATTTTTTAAAATTCGTTGACACACTGAGACAAATTGCCAAACCAATGTTAATCGCAGCTAATAAGATAGATATGCCAACTGCTGAAGAAAACCTGGAGAGATTGAAGAAGTTAAATTATCTGGTAGTTCCTTGCTGTGCTGAAGCTGAACTTGCTCTGAGAAGAGCTTCAGAAAAACAACTAATAGACTATAGGCCTGGTGACTGCAATTTTAAAATAAATAATCCTGAAAAATTGACTGAAAGCCAAATTAAAGCATTGGAAACGATAAGAGAAAAAGTTCTGTTGAAATATGGTTCTACAGGTGTACAGGAAGCTGTTAACATGGCTTTTCTTGAACTGTTAGGCATGATTACTGTTTATCCTGTTGAAGATTTGGAGCATTTGGCTGATCACAATGGAAGAGTTTTGCCTGATGCTTATCTTGTGCCTTATGGAACAACAGCCCGCCAATTTGCTTACATAATACATACGGAATTAGGAGAAGGCTTTATTTATGCAGTGGAAGCGAGAGAGAGAAAAAGAGTTGGAGAAGACTATGTACTTAAGGACAGAGATGTCATTTCAATTGTAAGTGCTAGAAAAAGAGCTTAGCGTCAGTATCGATGTCTTTTATGTGCCGTACCGTCTTTTTCTGTTTTTGAATGTTCTAACTGCTCTTAGAAGGTCTATTACACGAAAATCAGGCCAATACACATCTAGGAAACAGAGTTCACTGTATGCTGATTGCCAGAGTAGAAAGCCGCTTAGTCTTTCTTCACCTGAAGTTCTAATAATCAAGTCAGGGTCTTGTTTTGGCAAGTGAGAAGTGTACAAGTATTTTTCGAATGTTTCTTCATCAATCTTTTCGAGATTCAATTCTCCTCTTTGCGCTTTTTCTGCAATTTTTTTGGCAGCATCCACAATTTCTGCTCTTCCTCCATATGCAAAGGCTATGTTTAGAAAGTGTTCATTATAATTCTGCGTGGCTTTTTCTACATCCACCATAAGCTGTTGCAAGCTTTCTGGCAACAGTTTTACTCTACCAAGAAATTTGACACGTACTTTATTTTTGTGTATGCGCTCATCTGTTAGAACTTTTCTAAATTCTTCCTCTGCAATACGCATGATTTCCTTAACTTCGTTTTCTGGACGTTTAAAATTCTCTGTGGAGAAAGCATAAAGTGTTATTGATTTAACATCCAGTTTCAAGCACCAATCAAGGAGTTGCTCGACTTTCTCTGCGCCTTTTTCATGACCGAACCATGGGCCAAGCTCTTTATTTGAAGCCCATCGTCTATTTCCATCAAGAATAATCGCGATATGCTCTGGTTTGGTGCCATTCCTTACTTGGTGCCACAGCCACTTCTCGTAGAACTTGTATGCACCAATATAAGAAAGGAATGTTTTAATCATTTACTTTATCCTCGAATTTCCAAGTGCTTTTGCGCATGGGCAGTTGCCTTTGCGTTTGGTGGGCAAAGTCTTGATGGTATGAATTAAAACTTGCTGCAGCTTAGGCATAATCTTTTCGGAAATCGCTGAGACTTCTGAAGGTGTTAACTGTTCTTGTATGCCTGCTGCCATGTTTGAAACAAAACAAAGAGATGCATAACAAATTTGCAGCTCTCTTGCCAGTGTGACTTCTGGGATTCCTGTCATCCCGACAATATCGCAGCCTAGTCTTCTGAACATTTCAATTTCAGCTGGTGTTTCAAAACGTGGTCCTTCAGTGCAAACTAATACAGCTTTATCCCATACGTGTAAACCAATTTTTTTGGCATTTTCAACAAGTCTTTTACGCAGGTCTGGGCAGTAGGGCTGGGAAAAATCAACATGTGTCACTGGAGCTTCATCATAAAATGTTGAACAGCGAAGTTTAGTGAAATCAACAAAATCATGTGGAACAACAATATCGCCTGACTTGAGATCACGTTTTATGGCTCCAACAGCATTCACAGCTATTATTCTTTCTACTCCCATTTTGTATAGTGCAAAAATGTTTGCTCTGTAATTTATTTTATGAGGGGGGATCGAATGATGCAGTCCATGTCTTGGAAGAAAAACAACTTTCCTCCCATCTACTTTTCCAACGGATAATGTTGAGATAACTCCGTATGGTGTTCTTAAGCGTGTTTGCCTAGGATTCTTAAAAAAGTCTTTAAAACCAGTTCCGCCAATCACTGCAATTTTAATTTTCTCCAAAGTCTTCAACCTGCTTTTCAGTTTTTCTGAAAAAGCCTTTAGCAGACCTATGGATGACAAGAACAATTAGAATTGACGCTATGCCTATTAGGATTCCGATGATTATGGAGAAGATGAGTTTTTCATATCCTAAAAATGGATTAATCAGAACATCTGACGTAGCGTCAAGGATTTGCCTAGACCAGCCAACACTGACTATTAAGGCTGCGTTGCGCAATAACTTGACATCATGTTCAAAATACCACCGCATAGCCCTTCCCAGCAATATTAAAACAATGCCTATTACCATAAGGTCCATGGAGCCTTTGATGAACTGCCCTGCAAATTGTGGTAATACATTAAGCCAATTAGCCCAATCTATCAGCACTGCGGTTGTAGCAATATTCCATCCTAAATAGATGCTGACTCCTACACAAAGAACCCCAGCAACTGCAGAATAGTTTGAAATTTGCACATGTAATGGTGGCGGTGAATATTCCCGTGCCCATTTGATGAAGTTTTCGGCTGCTTTGTCAACTCCAAAGCCTTTCACAAGCATAAATGCACTTAGAACAAAAATGAAGGCTATCCAATAG
>CAZAXN010000014.1:0-27029 GCA_964489195.1 uncultured Candidatus Bathyarchaeia archaeon | reverse complement strand
CGTTTGCCTATTATCGTGTAGGTTTGTCTAGCGTCCTCCTGCAAAGCCTCCAAAATCTTCAAATCCGTCGAATCTAAGCTGAAAACGTTATTTCTAACTTTCAAGCGCTAAACCTTCCACAACATTTTATTATAGTTTTGCGCCTCGTAAATTTATTGTTTGTTGTCGGAAAAATGTAGAAAATGTTGGCTTTTTTCTTAAATTTTTCACTCGAAAATTTCCGTAAATCTGTAAGTCAAGTTTCCTTTTTTTCTACAAATTTTCAAAATATTCCATTTTTGTCCTACGATTTTGCGAAGAAAAAGACAAATACATTTAAATTTACGGTTTTCATATAGAATATTGTTCTAGAAGATTCTAATACATAAGGTTAGTGATAAAAAAATGAATATCTCTAAAGTTTGGGAAATTCTCAGAAAATTTAAAAACATATGCAACTTTCACGGTTGGAGAACCTCTGAAAGTGAGGACTGGATAAAATTTGGTGACGAGTATCACAGTTTCTTGTGGGCAAGAGATGTTCATCCATCTTCGTTTAAGAGGATAGTTTCAAATAGAAAATGTGTAGTTCGGGAAGGCTTATCTTATCAGGTTGTGGAGGCATCTTACACCGCTTGGCTTTTCTCAGAAACGCCTTCTGAATCTCTTGTCAAAACCATTTTCGAAGATCCAGGCTATTCTGAAAAGATAGCTCTTTACGACTTAAGTCCATTATTAAATGGAAAAAGCATGTGCGTTAAACTGAACAATACAAATAGCCCAGTCTTCCAAGAATTTGAGCATTTTCTTAAAGACGAATTAAAGATTAAGCTTAAGCCTCTTTCACGCTTTTTAGACACTGCCACAGATAAGAATGATTTCGCTATCAAGGAAGTTGCTTAGACATTTCATACCCGAAAACTTTCAAAGGCTTGATAAGGAAGAAACCCTCTAGAATATTTCTTGTGAAACACGCATGGATCAAGATGCAGAAAAGATAAAGAGACTTGTTTTCTTTAAGAAAAAACTTGAAGAAAAAGTTGTGACACTAGAATCCGAACTTAAGGAACTCCAGGCAATGCTTGAAACAGTGAATTCTATGCTTTTAGAAAAAGGGTTTCGACATGCTGAAATAAAGGCTGAAGCTATTACAGCAGAAATTTCACAATCCCATGAAGAGCCCCTTGCAGGCTCAATTGAATATGAGAATATTATTCCTTTAAAAACGTTTAATGATGAGCTTCTAGCAAATCTTTACGTAAGCGAAAACTTGCTGCGTGTAGTGCCTGCTGAAAACAAAACATTCAACATCAATACACCACCTTTCACACCATTTCTAATAGAGAAAGTTTTCATCAAAATGAAAGAAAAAGACAATGAACTAATTCGCGCTGGACAACTTTCGCCAGACAAAATTTTCTCTTACGATATTATTCAAGATGGCAATGCAATCCGTGAAATAGTGATTAAAAATTTTGACGCAGACCGTTTGAGAGAACTTAAATCAAGTATCCGTTGGACATTGGAGAAAATGTACGAAAAAATGAAAAGCCAAAGCTAACCGCCTTGTTGTTTTCAAAGGCAAGATAACATTATAATATAATTTTGTTAGCAAAGTGACGTGTATGACTGAGGAAAAACTGTTAGTCAGACTAAGCGGTAAGGCGTTTTGGTAGGCTTGAAGGTGTTGCATTGAGCTGATTTTGGAAGAATATTAAATGTAGTAAAGGACAAAAAAGATAATTGCTTGAGAATCATCGTCTGTCAAAGTAGATGTTTTTGCCTCTTGCGGATATTGGGATTCCCATGATTGCTGTTGCTTCTGGCAGTAGCTTCAGCTTTAATGCAGCTGTGCCGATTCGGTACATTATGCGATTGTCAACATTTAATAAACTTGCAGTTTTTGCTGCTGAGCCTAAGGCGATTCCAAGGTCAAGAGCTTTGAAGAGGCATGTTGCACCAGTAAAATCTTCGCCGAGCTTCTTGTTTGCTTCTTCAAATTCTTTACAACTATCATAGCCACATGCACCACAGTTCAATCCTACGCTTTTGTTTCCTCTAACCCCAATTAGAATAACAGCTTCTGAATCTCTCACATTTTTTGCGTCTCTTTTGAAGCCTTCAATTTTTCGTTCTTCACCTATTTCTTCCATCTTTTTTGCAATATTCTCTTTTTCTCCGCCATAAACGATTAGAGTTAGAACATCATCTATTCCAACTGTTTTGGGTGCTGTCCTTGCAGCTATTAGCATGAGTCTTGCAGTTTGCAAAAGTGCTTCTCTTTCTCCATCTTCACTTTCAATTATTGGTTGACTTATTTCCACCACAACCTTAGAGTGAGAACTACATTACTGAAAATATGTAAGGTTAACTTAAGAATTTTGGGTTGCTCCTATTCCTAGGGAAAGGCCTTCTTCAAGAGTTCTATTATCTGGTTGAGTTGACCCGTGTACACTGCTATAGCAAAGCAAGAAACACCTAGCAGCAGCAGTAGTGCACCTATTACTCTGCGTTCTGAAATATCCATATTTTTCCACTATCCTAAATATTTCTTCAGGACAGCTTCAATGTGTTGCTTTGGGACTAATCCAACAATTCTGTCAACTTCGCATCCGTCTTTCATTATCACCATTGTCGGTATGCTGAAAACTTGGAAAGACTCAGCAGTCTTGGGATTCTCGTCAACATTTAACTTGCCAATTGCAACTTTTCCAGCATATTCTTTGGCTAACTCTTCAATCGTTGGAGCTAAAGCTCTGCATGGACCGCACCATGATGCCCAGAAATCAACCAGAATAAGCGGATGCTTTTTGACTATTTCATCAAAGTTTGAATCAGTCACATGAACTGGTTCCACACTTATTTCTCTCCCTTTAGCTTTACTCTCTAATAATCTCATCAATTTCTTTTCTCTAATATGCTTCAGTTCAGCATCTTCCTCTGATATAAACTGTTCGCGTTTACTGCTCATTTCACCCTCATCTTCATGCCTTAATGAGGCTTGCAAAGCCTTAAGCATTTTATAGGCATCGCTTGGATTTGAAATTTTTGCAGCTAATTTTTCGAAAGGGCATAATTCCCTATTATCCCCATCAAGTATGCTTTCAACTAATTCGTTCCATTCATGGTAAATCATGTTTTGTTCAAAAACTACCTTGGCTTTTTCACTTAAAACTATGGCATGCACAGCTTTAACCTTTGCATAAACGCATAAGAGAGCAATTGCTTTACCGATGACTCTATCAGCAACGGAAGCTTCTTGAAGGTTGTCTCCGAATTTTTTAATAGCTTCTAAAAAACCAGAAATCCCATGGGAGGCGGTTTCAAAAATTATTTTACCGCTATTTACTATGGTAAGTGTTAAACTATTTTCTTGGAGACGTTTTTTAGCTACATCCAAGTCTTCCATTGCAATCAGCTTGACAATGATAAGCCTCTGCGATAATATTTATTTTTTATTTTGTGACAAACAATTTTTACTTTTTACCCATTGCTTTTCCAAGCAGGAACGTGGCGCCTAGGACTAGAAATATTCCGAGAACCCCTGCTAAGAGTGTTGAAATGTAGGAATTGGTGATTGATGGTATAGCATAGTCTGGCATTAGCCCTTCCCAGCTGGGTTCTGTTTCTTCTATGCCAAGGGTTTCAGCGACTTTTTCTAACCCGTCAGGAAAGCTGGAAGCAAAAGGTATCAAAATTGCAAGGCAAACTAGTATCAGGATTAGGGATTTAAGGTATCCTTTCACTTTGTCTCCCTCTCAAAATTGCTAAACCATTGAGAACTGCAGGTTGCAACCTATTCAATTGTGTTATAAGTGTAGTTGTTATAGTGCCTTCGCCTAAACCGATTAAAACATGCCAAAACAGCATTGCAGGAACTGTAACTGCAATTCCTCCAGCCTCTGCAAAAAATGGAGAATAACCTATTTCTAGGGCACAGGCTAAAGCGCCTAAAACTACAGAAAGCCATGATGCAATAAAGACGCTTAGGAAAAGCCTACTATTACGCTTGGAGTTTCTCGTCATAATCTTAACTAAAAAGAAGCTTAATCCGCCGATGATTGCCATGTTGAAAACATTTGCTCCAAAAGTGGAAATGCCACCATCTGCAAAGAAGAGCGCTTGAATCAGAAGAACAATAGTCATGCTGAGAATCGCTGCATATGGCCCCAATAAAATTGAAAGGAAAGTCCCACCAACTAGGTGTCCACTTGTTCCATAAGCTATTGGAAAATTTATCATTTGTGCAGCGAAGATGAAGGAGCTTGAAACAGCCAACAAAGGAGCTAGAGATTTAGAATATGTAGCTTTTGCTTTTTTCCATGACCAAATTAGGAATACTATGGCTATTGCGTACATAAGAGCGCTGATTGTTGGACTTAGGAAACCATCTGGAATATGCATGCTTCTTCCTCGGTAACACTTTTCTACATTTTAGTGTTACTATCACGCATAAAAGCTTTATGGCAAAATCCCCAACCTATAATGGGAAAGTCATGACAAAAATAGTTCGTGTAGGAGTAACATTTCCACCAGATCTGCTCAAAGATTTTGACGAAATAATTCACAAGATGGGCTATAAAAACCGTTCCAAGGCTGTTCAAGATGCAGTTAGATTGTTCGTTTCCGAAAAAATGTGGCTCCATGAAGAAAAGGGAACGCAAACCGGCGTTCTAATGATGCTTTATGATCATGAAGTTAAAGAACTTGAGAGCTCACTGACACATATTCAACATCACTACGCCAGCATAATCTGTTCAACAATGCATATTCACCTAAGCGAACGCGACTGCTTAGAAGCTATAGCTGTAAAAGGTGATGCAGCTGAAGTTCGTCACTTAAGTGATGAATTGGCTGCAAAAAAGGGCGTGAAACTGCTTAAAACAATGCTTATCTCAATTTAGCCTTTTTATCCTGTTATTTCGAACATTTTTTCTAAAGCCTTTCTAGCCTTTTTTGTTATCGGCTCTGGAACTGTTACAATGTGCCTTTCCTCTTTCAAAGCCAAATAAAGCTTTTCAAGAGTGTTCAACTTCATGTTTGGGCAAACAGCACCTTCATAGGCTAAAATAAACTTTTTCTCTTGATTATCCCTTTTCAGCCGATGCAGAAGTCCTTCTTCTGTGGCTACAACGAAAGTTTCAGCTCTGCTTTCTCTTGCGTGACGGCACATTTGTGAAGTGCTTCCAACAAAGTCGGCTACATTCTGCATTTCTAAGGGGCATTCTGGATGAACCATAACAACAGCTTGTGGATACTGCATTTTAAGCGCTTGTACGTCTTCTGGTTGAAACAACAAGTGGGTTGGACAAAATCCCCATTCAGGAATTGGAATTATTGTTTTTCCAGTTTTCCTCTGTACATATTCAGCCAGATTGCGGTCAGGACCAAAAAGTACAGTTTCAGCACTCAACGAATCGATGACTTCCACAGCATTAGCAGATGTGCAACATACATCAGCATAGGCTTTAGCTGAAGCAAGGGTGTTCACATACAGAACCACAGGCGAAAGTGGATATTGCACCTTCCACCTTTTAATCTCATCAACCGTAAGCATCTGCGCCATGGGACAACGTGCACCGAGACTTGGCAACAAAACCCTTTTTTCTGGATTTAGAATTGCGGCAGATTCTGCCATAAAATCCACTGCAGAAAACACTATGATTTCTGCTTCTCTTTCATTCATAGCTTTTCTGCTTAACTCAATACTGTCACCCACATAATCAGCAATGTCCTGAATCTCTGGTCTCTGATAATTATGAGCCAAAATTACTGCCTTTTTCTCTTTCTTTAACTTAAATATCTTATCGGCTAAATTCACCAGATTCGCCTTTCAGCATACGCTACGAAAATTTTCTAACAACATACACCGATATATTCTTTCCTAAATTCTTGCAGACAAGTGATTCGTCTTAATCAAACTTTAAGGATGCATTCTAATTGTCTTATTTCAATCGTCCACCGCTTCTTCGCTATTTCAAATCTGATATTTAGGGTTAAACAAGCCTTTTACGAAATAAAGTGTCATACATTAGGAGGTTGTCAACTATTATTTCAAATTCCAAATCATCTTTATATCTGTTAATGTTTTGCTTCCTTTTCATTTTCTCACACGCAGTTTAGCTTATCTTAAGTATTAATAAACGTTTCTTATTGTTTGTTCGACTCAACTACAAGATCCCAGATGCTCCAAAAGGGATCAAGACATCAAAATTAAGGAAAAAACATGGTGCAGGGGGTGAGATTTGAACTCACGTACCCCTACGGGACGGGATCTTGAGTCCCGCGCGTTTAGCCCCTCTTACTCATTGCGGGTTTGACCAAGCTCTGCCACCCCTGCACTCTGGCAGAACCCGTTTTCTCTAACTTCTCTTCGCTTCTATTATCTTTTTCCAAAAATGCTTTAGAGCAAGATTTAAGGCAAATACGTTGGCGACCTAAAAATCCGGTACTATGATGGCTGACATGATATAGAGATTGAGCAAAAATTCTGCAGTAAATTGAAGTCATTTCCTTTTGATTTGACTGTTTTTTGTTGTTAATTTTTCTATGGCTTCTATTGCCATAGCTTTGTATGCTTGAATAAATTCCATAGCAAATTCATCTGCATACTTTTCAGTTCCTCTGTGCCTCAAGTCTAGGTCTGTTCTTATGCGATGGTAAAATTCATGCAAAATGGTGAACGGTTCTTTCAGAATGTCGCTGTTCAGAACAGAGATTGTGTTGTTCTGGGAACTGTAACATCCTAATGCTTTCTTTCTATGCTTTTTCGGTAAACCTACTTTCAGCTTGGGTACTTCAACTTTGTAGTGTTCTGCAAGCTGTTCCAGAGCTTTTTCTGTTTGTCCGTTTGCGATAAGCCAAACAACTTTTGCCTTAAATCTCTGTTCTTCCGACATTTGCGTCCTAGATCCTTTTGCTGGCCTATAACAAATACTTTGTGCGGTAACTTGCCAGAATACCGGAATAAAACGTGTGAAAGCACAAAATCTTTGATATAATACAAAAAAGTTTATTAGTGAGCTGTGTGGTTTACGTGTTTAGCTCTTTGAAATATTGGAGACCTTTTTCGGTTGGATGATCCAGCATTCGGAGGAAATTGAAAGTTTGAAAGAACCCGCATCACATGATCCTATCCATGTATGTTTAAGAATGAAATTGCGGGAGGGTGTTTAAATTTGGCTGAATTTTTAAAAGAAGATATACATCAACTATTGAAAGCGTTTTTTAAAGATAAAGGCTTAGTACGTCAGCATCTAGACTCTTACAACGAGTTTATTGACCATGGATTGCAAGAAATAATAGACGAAGTGGGCGAAATACCAATAGAGGTTCCTGAAAGCCCATACAAAGTTAAGCTAGGGCAAATTTGGATAATAGACCCACAAACAAGGATAACTGGACCATACACGACAGAAGTAGACGGAACAAAACATGAAATCTACCCTATGGAGGCAAGGCTTCGAAACCTAACTTATGCTGCGCCTGTGGCTCTTGAAATGACTCCTGTAATAGATGGCAGAGAACAGGACACTGAACTTGTCTATATTGGAAACATTCCAGTAATGCTGAAATCAAAATTATGCTTCCTATCCCAACTTTCAAGAGAAGAACTGATAGCATGTGGAGAAGACCCAGATGATCCAGGCGGCTACTTCATAGTAAACGGTTCAGAACGTGTAATCGTAGCCATGGAAGATTTGGCGCCAAACCGCATAATCGTAGATGTTGATGAAAAAGGGGCAACGCCTGTTTATCAAACCAAAATGTTTTCTACGACTGTTGGTTTTAGGGCCAGAATTGAATTGAAAATAAAGTCTGATGGCGCCATTTATGTTTCAATGCCTGGTGTACCCTCGGAAATTCCTCTTGTTATAGTCATGCGGGCATTGGGTTTAGAGTCGGATAGAGAAATAGCTGAAGCAGTTTCTGTGGAGAAGGAAATCCAGACAGAACTTGACCCATCATTTGAAAAGTCTGTGGGAGTAGACACAATTAAGGACGCTATTATTTTTATTGGAAACCGTGTTGCTCACGGTCAAGTTGAAGAATATCGCATTCAAAAAGCTGAAACAATACTTGACAAGAACTTTTTACCCCACATAGGGAGAACAAGTGAAAGCAGAAAGGACAAAGCTTTGTTTCTTGGCGAAATGACATGCAGAGTAATTGAGCTTAAGCTTGGAAGAAGAGGCACTGATGATAAAGACCATTTTAAAAACAAAAGATTGCGACTTGCAGGTCCTCTTCTTGCAGACTTGTTCAGAGTAGCCTTCAGAAACCTTGTCAGAGACATAAAATATCAGCTTGAACGCATAGGCGTAAAAGGTTCCATAATCACAGTTTCCGCTGCAGTCCGTCCGGGAATAATAGCAGAAAGGCTTCAACATGCACTTGCAACAGGGAATTGGGGAAGAGGCAGAGTGGGTGTAACCCAACTGTTGGACAGAACAAATCACATTTCCACATTAAGTCACTTGCGAAGGTTGCAATCACCATTAAGCAGAAGTCAACCAAACTTTGAGGCAAGAGATTTACATTCAACCCATTGGGGACGTTTATGCCCAAATGAAACACCTGAAGGCTCCAACTGTGGTCTTGTGAAAAATCTGGCATTGTCGGCATGCATTTCCGTCGGCGTAAATCCTGAAAAAATAAAGCAAGTACTATTCAGCATGGGAGTAGTTCCAGTATATGAAGCAAATGAAACCTTGAAACTTTCTGGATCAAAAGTTTTTGTAGATGGAAATATAGTTGGCTACTGCAACGATGCAGAAGGGTTAACGCGTGAATTTAGGGAAAGACGAAGAAGAGGAGACATCTCAACCGAGGTTAATATAGCTCATTTCTCCAAAGTTCACGGTGAAAGAGACGAAATTTACGTGAATTGTGATGAGGGGAGAGTTAGAAGACCCCTCATAATAGTTGAAAACGGAACTTCAAAACTTCAGCCTGAACACCTTGAAAAATTATCTTCTGGCGAATTATCTTGGGAAGACCTTGTCAAAAATGCAATAATTGAATATTTAGATGCTGAGGAAGAAGAAAACACGCATATTGCCATAAGCCCAGACATGATAACACAAGATCATACACACTTGGAAATTGCCACTTACACTATTCTTGGAATCTGTGCCTCAACAATACCCTATGCAGAACATAACCAGTCACCTCGCAACTCTTATCAAGCTGCAATGGCAAAACAAGCCTTAGGCGTTTATGCAACAGATTTCAATCTCCGCGTAGATTCAAGATCGCACATTTTGCATTATCCACAAGTACCTCTTGTTGAAACTGCATTAATGGATATGATAGGTTACAAGCTTCGTCCTTCAGGGCAAAACTGTATCGTAGCAGTTCTTTCCTTTGAAGGCTACAACATGGAAGACGCATTAATATTCAACAAAGCCTCAATAGAAAGAGGTTTGATGCGCTCAAGCTTCTACAGAATATATGAAGCAGAATGTCGCCAATACTTAGGAGGATTAAAAGACAAGTTTATTCAACCTGAGCCTGGAACACGCGGCTTCAGAGGAGAACAATATTACAGGCTGCTTGAACCTGATGGGATAATAAGCCTTGAATCTTCAGTTGCTGGTGGCGACGTGCTCATCGGTAGAATTAGTCCGCCAAGATTTCTTGAAGAGTATAAGGAATTTGAGGTGAAGGGGCCGTCCATGCGAGATACTTCAGTGGATATGCGACCTTCAGAAACGGGAATTGTTGATGCAATTTTCATAACAGAATCTGGAGAAGGAAGCAAGCTTGTTAAAGTCAGAGTTCGAGACCAACGTATTCCAGAACTTGGCGACAAATTTGCATCTCGCCATGGACAAAAAGGAGTAATCGGACTAGTCGTGCCGCAGGAAGATATGCCTTTCACCGAAGATGGCATTGTTCCTGACATAATAGTCAATCCACACGCAATCCCTTCAAGAATGACTATTGGACACTTTATTGAATCGTTAGCTGGAAAAGTTGCCGCGTTGCGTGGAAAACCTGTTGATGGAACACCATTTGAAAATGAAAAATCGGAGGAGCTTAGAAAAGCGTTGATTAAACTGGGTTTTAGTCACACTGGTAGTGAAGTCTTCTACAATGGCATGACAGGCGAGAAATTCGTTGCTGAAATATTTGTTGGAGTTGTATATTACCAGAAACTGCATCATATGGTTGCTGACAAAATACATGCCAGAGCCAGAGGGCAAGTGCAAATGTTAACGCGGCAACCTACAGAGGGAAGAGCCAGAGGCGGCGGTTTAAGATTCGGTGAAATGGAACGCGACTGCCTTATTGGACATGGTGCTGCTATGCTTCTTCGAGACAGGCTATTGGAAGAATCTGACAAGTACACGCTTTATGTTTGTGAGAATTGCGGTTACATAGCCTATTATGACATGAAGCAGAGAAAATATGTTTGTAGAATTTGTGAAGATAAAGCCAAAATCTCTCCAGTGATAATTTCTTACGCATTTAAACTTCTTCTTCAAGAGTTGATGAGTCTCTGTATAGCTCCTAAATTGAAGCTTAAGGAGAAAGCGTAACATGAGCACGGAAGAAATAATCCATAAAGTCGTCGATGAAATCAATTTCGGTTTATTTTCACCGCAAGATGTGCGCAGGCTTTCCGTTGTGGAAATTCAAACACCAGACACTTATGATGAAGACGGTGCACCCATAACAGCTGGATTAATGGACGGCAGGCTTGGAACCCTTGAACCAAGGCAAAGATGCAAAACATGTGGAAACACTGCAATTCGCTGTCCTGGTCATTTCGGCCATATCGAACTTGCCGTTCCAATAGTGCACATTGAATTTACAAAATTAATATATGAAGTTTTAAAGGCAACTTGTCGAAACTGTGGGCGGATACTTCTTCCTGATGATGCAGTGAAAAAGACACGCGCTAAAATCATAAAGAATCGCCAGCTTTTAGGCGTAGTTCCAGATGAGGTTTACAAGTTGATTTTACAGGAAACAAAGACCAAACAGTGTCCCCATTGCGGTGCAGTCCAGTATAAAATTGTATTTGAAAAACCAACAAAATTCAGCGAACAAATCCCAGAAAGTGGTTCTGAACCGCTGACACCAAGCATGATTCGAGAAAGACTCGAACGCATATCAGATGATGACCTTGAAATTCTAGGCTTTAACCCAAAAACTGCACGTCCAGAATGGATGGTCCTGCAAGTTCTGCCAGTTCCACCAGTTTATGTTCGTCCATCAATAACACTTGAATCTGGCATTCGCTCGGAAGACGATTTAACCCATAAGTTAGTTGATATAATTCGCATCAATCAAAGATTAAAAGAAAACATGGATGCTGGAGCGCCTACACTTATAATTCAAGATTTATCTGAGCTTTTGCAATATCATGTAACAACATACTTTAACAATGAAGCTTCAGGAATCCCTCCTGCAAGACACCGCTCTGGAAGAGCATTAAAGACGCTTTCGCAGAGGTTGAAGGGAAAAGAAGGAAGATTCAGAAGTAACCTTTCAGGAAAAAGAGTTGACTTTTCAGCCCGCACTGTGGTGTCTCCGGATCCAAACCTTGACATAAGTGAAGTCGGCGTGCCAATCGAAGTTGCGATGCGCTTGTCAGTTCCCGATAAAGTGACAGAGTGGAACATTGAAGAAATGCGAAAACTTGTGGCAAACGGACCTGAAAAATATCCAGGCGCCCTTTACATTATTAGACCTGATGGCAAACGAATAAGGTTGGAATTCGTTACTGATAGGGAGAAAATTGCTGAAGCAATTGAGCCAGGATTCATTGTGGAGCGTCATCTCAAAAATGGTGACATAGCTATCTTTAACCGTCAACCTTCACTTCACAGAATGTCTATAATGGCACATTACGTGCGTGTTTTGCCCTTCAAAACATTCCGCCTTCACCTTTGTGTTTGTCCACCTTACAACGCAGACTTTGACGGAGACGAAATGAACCTGCACATACCGCAGAGTGAAGAAGCTAGAACAGAAGCACTTCTGCTAATGCAAGTTCAAGACCAAATACTTTCCCCAAGATTTGGAGGACCAATAATAGGTGCAATTCGAGACTTTATAACTGCAGCATACTTGTTCACAAGGAGGGCTAACTACTTAACAAAAGAAGAAGTTAACAGGTTGCTTATGGCAGCTGGATATGATGGGCCTTTACCACCACCAAAAATCAAAGAACCTGACCCTCTTTGGACTGGAAAACAAATTTTCAGTCTTTTTCTGCCGAAAGACATGAATTATGTTTTAAAGGCGAATATTTGTCAAGGATGCGTAAAATGTGAAGAAGAAGAATGTAAGTATGACGCTTACGTTGTTGTCAAAAATGGAGAACTCATCAGCGGCATTATAGATAGACGCTCAATCGGAGCTGAACAATCAGAAAGCCTCCTTCACAGAATAATCAAGGATTATGGCACGAAAGCTGGACGAGAATTCCTAAACAAAATAACAAGACTTCTGAAACTCTTCATAACTATGCGGGGATTCACATATTCCTACCAGGAACTTGTCCTATCCCCAACTGCTGAAGGAAGAATAAAAAAGACTATGGAAAGACTTCAGAAAAAAGTTGACGAACTCATAGACAGCTATCATAAAGGAACATTGCCAAGGCTTCCAGGACAAACATTGGAGGATTCTTTCGAAATCTATGTAATGAATGAACTGGCCAAAGCAAGAGACGAGGCTGGAAAAATAGCCGACGAAGATTTCACTCTTGAAAATTCTGGTATCGTAATGACTCGAACAGGCGCAAGAGGTTCAAGTCTAAACATTGGACAGATGAGTGCCTGCATAGGACAGCAGTCAGTGCGTGGAAAAAGGATACTGCGGGGATATTTAGGTCGAGCTCTACCATATTTTAGATTTGGTGATCCAAGCCCAAAAGCAAGAGGCTTCGTATATTCATCCTATGAGAAGGGACTTGACGCCATTGAGTTCTTCTTCCATGCAATGGGAGGCAGGGAAGGATTGGTTGACACAGCCGTTAGGACACAGCAAAGTGGTTACATGCAAAGAAGGCTGATTAACGCACTTGAGCATATACGCTTAGAATACGATGGAACAGTGAGAAACTCAGCAGGAGACATAATTCAATTCAACTATGGCGAGGACGGCGTTGATCCTGCCAAAAGTGACCATGGAAAAGCAGTTAACGTAAGCAGGTTAATTGAACAGATAAAAATCGCCATGGGAAAAGGAAAACCCGCATCAGCAGAATTCATAAAAGACAGCTTAAAGGAAGTTGAAGATCAGCTTACACCATTGCTTATGGATGAACTTAAGTTAAATTTGGCTAAGGCACAATTAAGCACAGCTAGCGTTGAAAAAGCAACCAAATTAACTGTTGAGCAGTATAAACGTGCTTTAATGGAGCCAGGCGAAGCTGTAGGCATAGTTGCTGCTCAATCGATAGGCGAACCCGGCACACAGATGACGCTTAGAACTTTCCACTATGCTGGTGTTAGAGAGCAAAACGTTACTCTTGGTTTACCAAGATTAATTGAAATCGTTGATGCCAGAAGAATTCCATCCACACCTATAATGACTATTTACCTAACTGAAGAACATAGAAAAAGTCGAGAATCAGCCGTGAAAATCGCACGTAACATTATTTACACAACGCTAGAGGATTTGGCAGAAACAATCTATGAAGACCCATTACACGAAGAAATAGTTGTAGAACTTAACAAGACAATGATGGAAGACAGAGAAGTAACAATGCAGGAAATAACGGATAAGCTGCAGATACAGAACTGTACAATAAAAGCAAAAGGTAAAAGCATTCATATAAAGCCTAAGAAAGTGGAGACACTTAAAAAGTTACTTGACAAAGTTACCTCATTCTACGTTAAGGGCGTTGCCGGCATAAAGCGTGTACTGGTTACTGAGGAACATGGGGAATGGGTAATTAGAACAGATGGTTCAAACTTGCCTAAAGTCTTAGAAGTCTACGGGGTGGATACGTCAAGAACTACAACAAACAATGTTCATGAAATAGCCAAAACCCTAGGCATAGAAGCTGCAAGAAATGCGCTAATGCATGAATCTAAAAGTGTTTTAGAAGATCAAGGATTGGACGTGGATATTCGCCATGTTATGCTCGTTGCAGATATGATGACTTCTACTGGCGAAGTGCAGCAGATAGGCAGGCATGGCATAAGCGGCAAAAAATCCAGTGTATTGGCTAGGGCTGCATTTGAAATTACTGTTCCAAACATTGTTGATGCTGCAGTGAAGGGTGAAAGCGATCCATTAGCAGGTGTAACCGAAAACGTAATAGTTGGGCAATCTATACCTATTGGCACAGGACTAGTGGAACTGTTCATGTCAACATTTGCGGAAAAAGGTGAAAGTAAGTGATAGACATTGATAAGGCAATTGCAACAGCTGTAAAAACAGGAAAGGTGTCATTTGGAACAAACTCTGCTTTACAAAATGCCAAGACTGGAAAGGCTAAAATGATAATTTTGGCCGTTAACTGCCCTAAAACACTGCGTGAAGATGTGGAATACTATTGCAAGCTTTCAAATGTTCAATTAATAACATATAAAGGCTCATCTTTGGATTTAGCTGCATTATGCGGCAAGCCATTCACTGTTTCAGCGCTAAGTATAAGAGAGCCTGGAGACTCTGAAATCCTCAGATTAATGGAAAGTGCAGAGTCAGAGGAATCTGTTGGAGGAGCAGAATGACTAGTGGCATAAAATTCACAAGCACTGAAATGCGCTACATAGCATTGTTTGAGAGTATAACAGGAGCCAGCGTCAAAGATTGCATCATAGATGAAGAGCTTGGACGCGTGATCTTCATTGTTAACGAGGGTCAAGTTGGCGTAGCCATTGGAAGAGGTGGAAGAAACATTCGCAATTTGGAAAAAATGACAGGCAAAAAGCATGAAATAATTGAGTATTCTGAAAGTCCTTCGCAGTTTATTAAGAATGCACTAAAGCCAGCAATGGTTAGAGAAGTTCGAATAACTGAAAGACCTGACGGGAAATCAATCGCAGTTGTAACTGTTAACCCAAGAGACAAAGGCGTAGCTATAGGAAAGAACGGCAAAAATGCTGAGCGTCTCCGATTTTTAGCCAAAAGATACTTTCAAATACAAAATGTGAGCATAACATGATGGTAAAATGGTGTTGAAACATGGATCCTTTGATAAGTCAGTTTCTCGGTAACCCATTATTAATTCTTGCTGCAATAATTGTCATAGACCTTATAGCTTTCATTTACCATAAAATAAGAAAGTAATCATCTGTATTTAGAAGTGCCTTTTTCTCATCATCAATGATTTTCGATCATTTGAAAGAATCACTTTTTGAGGCGTTTTTAGAACAGTTTTATTCTCGTTTGCAATGAAGACTCTATCCATTGCTTTGTAAACTAGTCTTAAACCATCTGCTACAAGAATGTCTAATTTTCCAACTTCGTTTGGAAAGGCAAAGATGACACCATGATTATTGCTGCAGCAATTGTGAGTCCAGAATTTTCTTCTTCCGGAAAATTCGTGAAGTATTTCTTCAGCCTTGGCTATAAATTCCTTTTCATTCTCATATCCAATAGCGATCAAATTTTCTTTATTTGCCGTGCTTAAGTGTTGGTGTATCTCTTCTGTGTCGCCAAGCATTAGGAAGGGTTTATTTACTTCTTTTTCAACGGATTTACCTATTGCACCTTCCTCAGTTTCAACAATGGTGTCTAAAACCAGTTTGCCGTGTCCATGAAATATGTACCCTTTTCGTTGATTATCAAGTTTTATTGGCACCGCTAAAGTGCCGCTGTCAGTTTCTATGATAACCCTTTCTGACCGTAACAATTTTAATGCATCAGTTGCCTTTAGAATTGTATTATCCAACTGGTATTGCTGAAGTATCATTCTTGGCTCCCCCTTTCAATGAATCTCGTGATTCTTAATGCCATTTTGTATGCAACTCTGCCTGGCATAGTGATTAAATAGCGTCCTCTGACCTTTTCTTGAACCACCAGTCCCGCTTCTTCTAAAACTTTTAGATGGCTTGAAAGCGTGCTTACTGTTATCTCTGAAAGCTTTTCCTGCAATTCATTAATGTATTTTCCGCCCTTCACTAGCTCTCTCAATATCTTTAACCTTTGCTCTTGACCTAAGGCGCTCATCACTTCGGAAACTTTTGAAAAATCAATCGTCTCAACATGTTCCTCAACATTTGGTTCTCCTCTTCTGATGATTCTCATGCCCTTTGGACCGATGAGCACGCATCTTTCAAGTTCACTGTTTATTCCTTCCGCGACGCTTTCCATAACATCTTCCATATAGTGACGCACATTATTGCCGATATCAATATATATGCCTCGGCTTTTTTTCTGTTCCGTTATATCTGTAAGTTGTTCTTTTAGCCTTGCGATTTCTTCTCGTAGTTTTTTGATTTCCTCTTTTGTTTCATCCGACAATTCGGTTTCCACCATTTTTAACTTCATGTTTTTCTACTTTAATTCTATGATTATCGAATACAAAACGACAAATATAAATGTTATGCAAATGGCATAAACTTTTTCTATTTTGACAAAAGTAAGTCTATAAGCGCCTTCTGATCAACTTCAGCGCGGGTTCTCCAATCCAAATACAACTGTTCGCTTTCATCTTGCGTCAAATATCCATAGCGAATATACCTATCAATATTAATGTCGACCTTCCAACCGGGAAGCTTCTCACGCAATAGTTCTTCAACTTCCTTCCTCGGTGCTTTTCCCTTTTTTGATATTATACACGCTATTGCTATTGCCAAACCAGCTAAATCGTCTATTCGCCACCCAACCATTTTAGCCTCTTTAGGCGTCAACTCACCTCTTAGGGTTATGTAGAATCTAGCTTTATCCAATTCGTCCAGCGTGGGATTTTCCACTGATTTTTCTTCTTCAAAAATAGTTTTAACCTGTAAATCCAAATTTTTTAAGTAATCATCCAAAATTTTCAGTACTTTCGGGTAGTCTGCGCCTAATGCTTTTCGGAGTTCCCATCCCTTTACGCCTGGTTTTTTGTGTCTCTGATAAAAGAGCATGTGAATTGCCCTTTTGATTTTGCTTGCATAGTAAGCCTTTCTTTTACTCATTTCAGTTCGCCTTTTTCCATTTCATCCATTCTTCTACAGAAACTGATATTGGTATTGAAACTAACTGTTTATTCCCCGTTTTAGTAATGGGCTTCTCATATGGTTTGATGAAGAGTTCTTCTTCTAATGGATGGATCTCCAATGTTGCATAACCGTAGGTTACAAGGAAGCTTGTCATGAAGGCTTTGTGCACCGTTTCCTCGTATGTTTCTGTGGCGACAAAATCCCAATAATGAATCTTTCCATCTTTGCCTTTCATTTCTACTTGCCTTTTCAGTTCTTGCCAACTGTTATCCAACTCTTCAGAAAAGGCTGTGTCTCTTAAAATTCTCTGCTTAATAAGCTCCTCTCTTGTTGCAAAACTTGTCTCAATCTCTGCTGAAGAAAATTCCTTCCATCTCTCTTTTAATGGCAGTAAGCTTTCCCAGTATCTCAGAGCTTCTGCAATGCTGTGGAGTGAAATCTGCTCTAAAGCGATTATTGGATGCCACGCTTTAAGAAAAGTTTCAACAATGTCCTCTTTTGTTATTCGAATCAACTTTTCCTCTAACAAGAATGGGTCTGTATAAAGCGATGTTGAGCGGTGCCTAACCCATTCGCTTTGAAGCTTTATAACTGACGCCAAATGATGTAAGGTTTCAGCATCTAAGCATAAATCTTCTGGAATTTTCCATTCAGAAAAATATGCTTTAACAGTGCTGATAATTTCGCTGACATCTATTAAAAACGGGTCAAGGGAACGTTCCTCAACAGACTTGCACATTTCAATAATGTGTTGAAGTTTTTCCCTTCCCGCTTTTGTTAATTCTCTCTTTGACTGCATTAGGCAACCTCTCTAATTATGGACTTTCCCTCAACGTTTTGAACCGTAATTATGTTTGCGTCTTCTTTTGCAAATGTTATTTGGCTCGGCGTAATCACCACATATTGAGTGTTTGCATTCTTCACTGTGGAAATAAGCATTTTTGCAATTATCTCCCGATTCTTTGGGTCCATGTGAATGTCGTACTCGTCAACAGCGCGGAATGGTGATCGAACATGTTGTTGTAAAGCTAAGAGAAAGCTCATAGTTGCTGTTGTCCTTTCTCCACCGCTTTGCGTGTAAGCATCTAAGGCAACTGGTTTGCCTCCCTTAAAGCCTACGAGAATTTCTAGGCCTGCCGCTTCCATGTCATGTCCATTAGCGAGTCTAACCTCCCCAACTCCTTGAGATTGAGTCAGAATCTTTTGATATTCTAAGCTTACACGGTCTAATAGGCTTTGGATAACTGTTCTCCACGCTTGCATTCTTGTTTTAACCTCTTCTAATGCCTTTTCTCGGTTTTCAGCAACAAGCTGCGCCTTTTCCTTAAGCTCCAAATAAAGCTTTGAATAAGACTCATACATACGTTCTATGTCTTCTGAAACTCCAGCAAGTGCTGCCAAATGTCCATCCGTGACTCGTATTTCATCGAGAATTTCGCCTACACTTTTTATGACTGCAATTCTCGGTCCAGCTTGTTCAGCCTTTGCTATTGATTCATTCAAATGTGCCTTTGCATTTTTTAAGTCGCTTTCAAGTTTTCCTATATTGTCTTTTACGTTTTCTCTTCGATATTGCAATAAAGCCAACTGTATTCGACTTTCTAAAACTTGATTTCCAACTTTGTCAATTTTTTGTTCCAAATTTTTAGCTTCAACTTGATTTGCGCCTATTTCTACACTTAACTTTGAAAGTTGCTGATTGGCAGTTTGAATTATTTCTTTTAGATTTTCACCTTTTAGAAGTGAAAATTGTGTTGACGCCTGTTCTTTCAGAAGTTGACTTAATTGCAGATGCGGGTTCTCTAAAACTTTCATTTCCTTCAGTAACTGTTCGCAAAATAAAATTTTAGATTCGCTTTTGGCTTTTTCACGTTCAAGATCTAAGCGTTCATCAAAAAGCATTTTCCAATTAGACTTCAGCTTTTCATGCTCATTTTGTTGAACTTGCATATCAGCATCAGCAATCTTTGTTTCTTCCTCTATTCGCTCCAAAATCTCTTGTTCCCTTTTCCTCTCAGCTTCTAATGCTCTCACTATTTCTTCTCTTCGGGCAACTTCGCTCCATACGAGTTCTCTTTCAAGAAACCTTCGTTTCGTCAGCAGTTGCTTTTTCTCTTGATACCTCTCGTATTGTTCTCTCCAATAATTAAGGGTCTGCTCTGCAGATTCTAAAAGCTTGCTTATAGACTCTTCTTGGCTCAGTATGCGTGTAAGTTTTTTCTGAGCTTGTAAAACATTTTCGCGGTAAGGACCCAATCCTACAGCTGTTTCTACCATCTTCAATTTTTCCTGTTGAGAAAGCACTGTGAATTGTTCAACCATGTTTTGATGCATAATAATAAGCATGTTATCTGGGTCAACGCCCAACTTTGACAAAAGCCTTTGAATATCCTGCTTTGTAGCAGCCCTATTTTCAAGTTCAAACCAGTACTGCCCATCTCGACGTAAAACGCGGGTGAGAAAAATCTGATCTTTATTGAATTTTGGAACTGGGCGATTCTTACCCTTCCTGAGGTTATCCAAAATTAATGTGACTCGGGCTTGATCCTTTTCCCAACGAATCAAATCGCTAAGCTTTCTGGAACGTTCAGTATAAGACTGTCCAAGGGCTACCGAAATAGCCAACAAAAGCGAAGACTTTCCGGAACCATTCGGACCGCAAACTACGTTAACGCCATGTTTAAATGGTACCCTAGCATATTCGTAACTCATGAAATTTTCAAGGATTACCTCTTGAATCAGCATTAAAGCCCTTAGCCTCTCTTTGCAGTAAATAATAGAGTTAAAAACTCCCTTATTAAAACAATTAGGCAAGCTTTCTGGCAATTAAGCAAGTTTTTTTATTTTCTTTTGCTGAATAATTTTACATCCTCAATTTCGCATACGAAGCTGAAGCCAGATTCTACCAGGGTCCTTGCCTCTTGCTGGAACACAATATGTTGAAATGCTCGCAGCTGTGGCAAAGTATAACCCCTTCGTGGAAAACCAGGAATGCAGAAAATAGCTGAGCAGCCTCCACCAAAAGAAGCCTTAGCCATCACGGAAGCTTTGAAAGGGTTGGACTTTAACATTCAACTATTAGGAAGCGGAAAATACGTTTTGAATAAACTGCAAAGCTTAAGCGAAACACAATTAGAGAAGCATTCATTAATCATAATCAACCACGGTTTATGAAATAATTTTTCTATCATAAGCCATTCGGAAAAAGGCAAGCCTACACTGAAGAAGTAAGAAAGGCCAGTCTTGAAAGGCTTACCATCTGGTAAAAGTCTGCAGCTTCTTGGTACAGACAAAAACCTACGTGTTCTGGTCAGAGAAACAAAACTAATACGCTCCTTTTCCTCGCGCGCCAAGCAATGAGCGCATGCTCTTTCACTTTGATTTGCCTGAAATCTCTGAATACGTACTCTCTTTAGCGCCCGAAGTTCTTTGAAGTGATTGCTACATCTCTTATATTTATCTTATTGTCTCCATTGATGTCCGCCTCAGAATCCCATCTGTTTTTTCCCGGTGAAGTGCCGAAAGCCATTGCTACAAGGGAAATATCATGTATGTCGACTTTGCCATTGCCGTTCACATCGCCCAAGAGTTTGACCACCAAGATTGTCTGATCGTTGATGAAGGTATTGCTTGTGATGTTCATGTCATAATGCGCTGTAGTACAGGTTGCCCATATTATCCACAAACCTGGGACAACTGTAGCATTCCATTCAAACAATAGAACAACTTCTTCGGAAGGTCTTAAGCCTTGGACAAACCGAGTGTGGATTGTATTGTTGCATAGATAGACTGTGAGATTAAAGTCCTCGACTAGCTCTCCCTGGTTTTTGACGTTGATTGTGACATTAACATTTCGTCCGCGATATGTCTTGTCAGGATGCACTGCAACATCAAGCAGGGATATGTCGTTACGTTTGACTACATAGATGGTGAGGTTTTTCACATTGTCTTCGATACGAGTTTCGTCTGTTACATTTTTCACTATAGCCATCAATGTATACTCGCTTGGTGGGAGACCGAGAGTGCTCCATGTGAAATTGAGACTAACATAGCCTCCTGAGACAAAAAACACGTCTGTGAGAATTTCAACTACTTCGTCATTTTGCAGGATCGTGACGTCTGAGGTCTCGTTGGCCGTGCCAGCGTTTCTGATGGTTACATTAAGGTCAACAATTGTATCCGTGAAAACTATGGGTGGAGATGAAGCAAAGCCAACTATGCTCAGATCATGAGCAGGGTTCTCAATCGGTGGAGGAGATGTAGGGCTCCAACTGTCTCTTAATTCCCAAATAGTTTGCCCATATAGATGCCATTCCCAATCCCCTAATCCGAGTATCGAACGCAACGTGCCCTGTAAGGTAATTCCTGCATTTATGTCAAAACCAACCCAAAAGTGCCAGCTGATTGTGCCGTTAGAAAGCACTGTGATCTCCTCAATAGTGACAAAAAGCTTGAACTCCACGTATGGACCAGCAACGCTGTAGAAAAGCAGGGCAAGTCGAAAACTAATGCTCGGAGTCACTGAAATGTCAATAGCACGCTGCCAATCAAAGTCGGTAATACGTCCCTTCAACTCCTGTTCATAGACACGCTCCCACCCAATATTTGCAGTCCATCGGACACCAGCGTCAAGTTTGCCGTGGACTGTAGCTTTGGCTACAAATGACATCTCGCCTTTTATGTCGAGGTTGGCATCGATTGTGAAGACAAAATCAACCCATCCGGGTATTCCTGGCAGAGGATAACTAATCTTGAAAATGTATAAAGGCCATTTTCTTTGATAGGTGATTTTAGCATTTGCCTCAAACGTAACGTTTATTCGTGTCTCAAATTCCACATGCGCCCATAACTTGTCAAGATGGATGAAAGGGAAACACCAATCAGTATAGAACTGCCATCCCATCTTCATACCGAATCTAAACGACGGGCTAATGGTCAAGTCCAGATCCAGATTAGCGCAACTGTACGGTAAATGAATATCTCGAAGTGGCAACCAGCCTGTATCCCTATCGAAATTAAAATTGGTGTTCAGCGACGTAGGTCCCTTCATGTTGGAGCTGCCTGATGGAAAATAAGGCAAGGAGCACTTTATCGTGAAGACTTTGTAGTTTGAAAGAGACTGAACCAAGTATTCCGGATTGGCCGCAACACTGTTTTTTGAGATTAATAAGTCTTCATCAACAACGACTATCGACTCTCCCTCCAATGAAACGGCGGCATGGAAATATGTACCCCCGCCAAAATCAATCGACCATATTCGGTCTTCCAGATCAAAAGAATTGAGAATCGTGCTGCCATCAGGCAGTTCAAACCTTGTTTGCCACGAATTATGATACAAATACTCGCCCCGCATGGAATCAAGCATCATCTGGGTAAGCATAATCTTCGTTAGAAGAAGCCCTGTAATACCCGTCGCGTTAAAGGGACCCATGCCAATATCCCACATCTGACCAGAGTCAGTCGTTGTGACGTTCATGTTTACTGGTGAACCAGTGCACTCCATGAAGATAGTGAATTCGTTTTCCTGACCCTGAGGAATCATCTTTGAATCAGATACGTCTACTGATAATCCAAGCAAGAGCAATTGCTCCTTCAGTACTGACTCGTAAAACTCGTTCCTGACTGGTATCGACACGTCAATAGTGTTTTGTCCGTCCTCGATTTTCGATGTGGCGTATTCCGGTATTGGCATCTCTTCTCCAACACTTGCGTTCAGTGGAGTTGAGAACGTCCTTCTATACAATTCTGCCAATTGTGGCGAAGAGACATTCATCAGAATCTTCACTTGAATTGTGTAGTCATCCAAAAAAATGACGTTTTCCAAGGTCATTACGTCCAAATGTTCTGTCGAGTGTTCTTCAGCCAATATTCGCCCACTGACAGGATGAATTGCAGATAATGTTGCAATCACGTTTGAGAGTATAAGTGTCAAAAGCACTCCACAGACTGTTTTTTTCCGCATTCTTGGCTCTCCTATCTCCGAGACTACTTGATGCCAGAAACCTGGTTATCTATAAACTAGATCAACTCCGCTTATTTGCCTTATGGAATTAAATTCTAGAAGAAAAGAGCGTACCTCTACGCTTTTGGTTGGAATCAAATAGCTCCAAAGCGCATGTTCAGCCAAGAATGGTACTAGCACAAAGCTCGCGCGCTGCCTTTTTATGGTATCTGTCTCCGCATGACCACCATTCACCCTTATCCGTCATCAAAAAGCCTACGCAGCATCTTGGACAATACGGGTTAGAAAGCACTGCTTTTCCATCCTTCACTATGTAAAGTTTTGTCATACTCAAAGCTCCATAGCTTCCACAATGAATTTGAAACGAAACTTTACATTTACCTTTTTCAGTGACTTCTCGTAACTTGTTTTGGCAACAAATCTTCAAAGCATAAAGTGTATCCTTCTTCCTGATTCTTGGTGCAGCAAATGCTCCAAATACTCGTGAAACCATTTTCTCCGATGCTTTGCAGCCCAGCTCTTGCCAGAGTATTCAGGTTCCTTAGTGAGATATGAGGTTTCCCAGCAAGCAGCGAAATAACCTTCGAAAAAAAGTTTCTTTACTAAAATGTTTTCCATTATTCTCTTTACAAGTTTTTCTCATCCTCAACGCATTTTCGCGATTACTGTTTTAGTTCTACTGGAAATGTTTGAAACTTGCCTTCTGCCTGTTCTAAGCCCTTAAGAATCGTCGTATTTTCTGTCTTAACCTTAACCACTAAAACCTTACTTTTCCGATGAAAATGCTCATCCTACGGAACGGCAACATCAAACCTAACCAGATGAACGAGCTTTCTCCAAATGATATGCATTGATTCACAATTTGGCGATACAGCGATCTTAAAAAAGATATCAATTTCCTCTCTTGTGACATTTGCAAAAGCCAAATATTCCATCAACTTCTGCTTAACAACCTCTAAAGCTTCAGGTATAACATCACAATCAACAGTCATACTCCAAGCTAACGTCACTTAAGATTTTTCTAAAAGTTCAAATAAATTGCGAAAAACAAAAGGCAAGAAATCCAATGAAACAATAACAAAGAGTTTAAGCCAAAAACTTCGAGGAAAATCGGCGATTTTAAATAGGAAACGAACCAAAACGAACAAACAAAGCTTTTATAAGCTCAAAATTAAACCAGAAAAAATCGATAATTGCTTTCCAATGTCCTTCTCTCGCTTCTTCATGTATCTCGTTTCAAGCCGTATTCTTTCTATGTCTTTATTCTTGTTCAGATGGCTTGGAAATCCCGTGTCTCACTTTTTCCAAGGCAAGTAACACAATTCTTTGATTATTTGTTTAAGAGCTAATCCTATTATTAGGAACACATGCACTAAGCATAATATCATAAGCGCTTGCTTCGTTCTAAAGTTTAGAATTATAACCTTGTGTTACTTCATATTTTGTGGGATAAAGGAGTGAAATCCATGAATAAATGGGTCTTAATAGCCATCGTTCTAACGCTCTGTTCGGCTTATCTTACAGCATACACTTTTAAGGCTTACACTGTGGCAACCAGTCACATCATGGACTGGAATGAAGAAACATGGTGGCGAACAACTCCAAGCGGTTCCTTATTCCCTTGGCCCAAAGAGCCTGGAATGTTGGAAGCCCTTTCAAAACTCAATGAGGTTGACTTATTCATCTACAAATATCTAATCAAATCTTCAGCTTTGGTTATTTTATCAGCTCTAATATGGATCTTCACAAGTTTATGCATATTCAAAGCGGTTAAGCGTTTAAGTTATGGCATACTCAGACCTGAAGATCCTTCATAAACCGAACTTCATGAAAATTCAGCGCACGCGCTAAAAATAGGATGTGGTGCTAATCGCTAGTATGCAACCTTGGAGAGAAAGAGTTTGAAAGTCCTATTTGTGTGCCTGGGAAACACTGGCAGAAGCCCGATGGCAAAGGCCATCTTTGAGCAGATTCTGAAACAGCGAGGATTGGAAAACGAAATGTCTGCAGACTCCGCAGCAAACAGTGATCCGAGTCTCCCATACGCTGAACCGGAAGCCCGAGAAGCTATAAAAAGATACTTTAGGATGGATTTGCTCGCCGATCATATCCCCAAATCAATAGATTCTCTTGACCTGCGTGATTTTGACCTTGTTCTGACAATGGAAAAAGACCTGAAACGCAATTTCCCACCTGAGAAAACCTACACATTGAAGGAATATGCTGGACTCAAGGGAAAATTCCCTGACCTTTGGCACAAACCCCTCGACGTCTACTTGAGATACATAGACGAGATGAAAGACTGTTTAGAAATAATAATTGAGAGAATATTGAAGGAAAGAGGACACTTTAACCATTCTATTTAGAAAAAGGGGGATTTTGCGGAGAAAGTCGGTAAAACACGCTCATTAAAACGATTAGGCAATTTATGATTGAAGCTGCGCTTCGATTATGGCGAGAATTTAACTAGTTAGAGGTTAAACTGAACTGGATTTTCTTTGTTCTCTCATCTCCAGTAACCATTCCTCAGCTAGTTCTTTTGGAAAGTCGTCAAACATTCTCTTTAACGTTGCCATTGTGAGTTTTCCGAGGGGTTTTTGGCAGACAGCGCATTTAAGCCTTAAATGTGTTTCTTCAATAGTCAAGAGCGGAGAATTGCAATAAGGGCAAAACAGCATTCCCTCATTATAAATAGGCGACTTTAATTTATTTTCCATTTCAGCCCCTCTCTATAATATTCTATTAAATGTGACAGTTTTTCCTCTTTGGCTCTTTTAGTTAAGTATTTCCAATCTATTTTGTCCTGCAGATTTAATAGCACAGACATTATATCTGAAAAATCAAATGTGTCCGGTCTTCTCGCTTTCAATTTAGTTATTATGTAATCTTCTGGACATGGAATAGTTATTGTTAAATTGTCAACTTTCACTTTTCTAATGCGTTTTAAGGATTCTTGACTTAGCCCAACAGTCCTTAAAGATAGAAGAATGTCTACTCCTGTTCTAGTCACATTGTCAATAAACTTTAGCACAATTTTTCCCTCATAATAGAGAGCGTACCTGTTCTCTAAAATTGTGTGCAATCTCCCTTTCTCTATGTGCGAGACAATTACGATATCTATGTCTGCTGACGTTCTGGGTCTACCATAAAAATGTAGTGGTATAGCTCCTACAACTACATATTTTACTCCATGTTTTTTCAATCTGCCAATTAAATCTTTTAGGCATAGTTTAACTTGTTCTGGTATGTAGCTCATGGCTGTCGAGAACTTTAGGTTGAAAGAGTGATATAAGCATTATAAACTCAAACTTGTTTTTATTGTGGCGTGGAGGGTTTAAGAGCAAGATTTTTACTGCGGTATTCTTGCAAAGCAAAAGTGCTTGGCGACATTATGACATAAGATCTATTAAGAGGAATCTGTTCGTGGAGTCGATGAGGCTATTTGCTTAATGTGCCTGTAAAGACATTGAGGAGATAAGTCGAAAAACTGGGTGAGAAAGAAAAAGTTAAGTTAAATTAATCTTAAACTTCTTTAGCAGATATCCTATATTCAAAATTAGGTGGAAGTATGGTTGTTGCTGGTAAACTCTTTAGGCTTTCAGAACCGCTTTCTGTAGCTGAAATTGCTTCAAGGCTTGAGGGCTATCGCACAGAAGATTCCCATGAGGAAGGTGATTATAAGTTTACGCTTATGACCGAAGTTGTTGGGTTATTGCCAAAACCAAAGGAGAACATGGTTAGAGGCGTTTATTCGCATGATTATATGATTCACGTGTTCCACAGAGGCAAAGTTGCGCCATTACCTCGCACTGTTGAAGCTCTTTTTAGCTTCGCCCAGAGGGAAAATGTTACATTTTTGACAGTTGTCGAGAAGAAGCGCATAGCCAATTTTATAGCAAACAAGCTTAGCGAAATTCTCTTCGAGAAAATGGGCGGCATTGTGGAAGCGAGAATTCCGCCTGAAACTCTGA